>CASGAK010000048.1 GCA_949299435.1 uncultured bacterium | reverse complement strand
GATATTTTCTGTCATTTAAAAAAGAAAAGGCCTGAAAATATCCAGGCTTTTTAAGATTAATTTATTTGTGATTTACTTTATAGTACAAAGTATTTCTAATGTTGTCAATAACTAATCCTCTGGTATATCTTGATTAATTTCGGGAATGCTCTTGGATATAGGTGCTCCAAGTTTTTCTATTTTTTCGATTTGGGTTAAGATGTTTCCTTGCCCTTGCAATTTAATTAAAGCGTTATTTAGGCACGTGCGAATTTTAAGTAATTCTTCCAAAAGTCCTGCAAATTTGTCATATACATTTGCACAGCGTTTTGCCATCTCTTTTATATTTTTGTTTTGCTTGTCAAGTGTATGGAATGCGTTAATTATTTTTAACGCTGCAAGCAGTGTGGAGGGTGATACGGGCATAACTCCTTTTTCCCAAGCAAAATCCCATAGCGTACAGTCGTTGCAAAACATCATTGAATAGCAGCTTTCTATCGGTATAAACATTAATACGTAATCAGGTGAGTTTGTTTCTGCTGAATAGTCCCTGTTCGCAAGCCCTTTGATATGTGCCTTGGTTGAATCCAGAAATTGTTTTAAATGAATTGCTTTTTCACTTTCATCTTCTGAATTTATATATCCGTACCAAGAGTTAAATGAAGTCTTGCTGTCTATGAAAATACAGCGATTTTCAGGCAGATATACTACCGCATCAGGTCGTCCTTCGTTTGTCCCTTTTTGAATTTTAAACTCTTCATCTCGTCTTAGCCCTGAGGCTTCAAGTACTTTTTCCAAAACAATTTCGCCCCAATGTCCGGAATATTTGTTATCAGATCGCATTACGCGGATTAAGTTCGAAGTGTCCGTAGAAATTTTGTTTCCAGCATCTATGAAACTTTTTATGTTCATATCAAACCTTGTAAATTTCTCGTTTTCAGTCTTAAAATTTTCCTCACTGCGTTTTTCAAAATCATCTATCTTTTCTTTAAATTTCTTGTAAAATTCTTCAAGTCTTTCTTTACTTTGAATACTTATACTCTCAGAACTGTCCTGTATTACTTTGTTTGCAGTGTTTTCAAAATACAGCCTCATTTGTTCAAGCATTAATTCCGTATTATTTCTTTCGGCTTTTCTGCTTAAATTCAGTGCGGTCCATACAGATATTCCCCCGAAAATTACTCCTGCTATAAAAATTAGTATATCCATTAGAAAATCTCCCTCTTTCTAATGAATGATACCACAATTGTATTACATCGAAAAGATTAAATAAATTTTTTCACGTTTAAAAATCAACCATGCCGCAAAGCATGATGTAGACATGGATTGAGGTGTTTTATCAATCTAAAGGTTTAGATTGTTTTATACAACCCCCATGACTTCAATATCAATCGAGGCATGGATTCATTTACCCCACTAAAAATAGTAGTATGAATAACGTAGAGGAACACAATTTAAAATTTATAAAGGGGAAAGATGATGAGAGAGTTTAAAAGAAAATCAAGAATTTTGTTGGTAGATGATAACGCTGAGCATTTAAGAGGTGTGAAAGAACTTATCAGTTTGGAAACTGCTTATGGTGTAGTCGGGGTTACTACAAGTGCAAATATCGCGATTAACTTAATCAAAAAATATCGTCCCGATATAGTTCTTATGGATATAAATATGCCTGAAAAAGACGGACTCCAAGCTATTCAGGAAATTGAAAAACTTGAGCTGGATACAAAAGTGATTGCTCTAAGCGGATATGATGATGCTGATTTGATTTTCAGAGCTATGAAACTCGGTGCAAAAGGATACGTTTTGAAAACTATGGCTTCAGCTCAGTTGATTTACGCTATAGATGAGGTCGCAGCTGGTAAAGTGTATCTTCCTTCTGCACTTTCTTCAAGATTCTTTGAATACTTTCAACGCTCTTTCAAAAACGAAGCTGCTGCTCAAACAGAAGAAAATCTTCTTTCTTACCTCACTTCTCGTGAAGAAGAAGTTTTGGATCTGCTTACTCAGGGTAATAACTACAAGGGTATTGCAGCTAAATTGTTTATATCAGAAACTACAGTTAAGACTCACGTAAATAATATTTTCCAAAAGTTGCAAGTCAACGACAGAACTCAAGCAGTACTTTATGCTCTAAATAATGGTTTCGCAAACAGAAGACACGTTAAAGTAGCTGTGTAAATTTAAATATATTTAAGTTTAGTGTAGGTTTGGCTTGTAACTTTACGGTCAAGCCTATACTTTTGAAAAAATAAAATGAGGTTATATGCAAACTCAAGATGATTTTTTGAAAACCCAAGCACGGTGTATCTCTCATGAAATTCGCAATCAAATTTCCATATGCGATGTCTATTGCGAAATTATCAGAAAACATCTCCAAAAAAATAATATATCTATTCCTTCTGTAGATAATGCTCTGAATTGTATCCAAAAATCTGCTAAAATGGTTAATAATTCGCTTTTGGATCTCAAATCCCTGAGTAATTATGAATATAAAACTCTCGATTTGAAAGAATTGCTTTTGCAGGCAATTGAATTGTCAAAAGTATATGTACATGAAAAAGAAATTGATATTTTGTTCGAAGATAAATGTAATTGCTCAGTAAATGTCGATGAAAATAAATTTCTCGCCTGTATTATAAATTTGCTTAAAAACGCTATTGAAGCTATTGAATTTAATGGTTGGATTAAAATTCAAACAAATCTTTTAAATGATTGTGCTCAAATAAAAATTTCCAACAACGGCGAAAAAATTCCAGAATCTTTTGTCGAAAAAATTTTCGACGAAGGCCATACCTCAAAAAACTATGGCAGCGGACTTGGGCTTTTTATTTGTAAAAGTAATTTAAAATCCATGGGGGCAGAATTACAACTTTTAAAGTCTGATGAAAATGAAACGGTATTTCAAATTATAATTCCGGTTAAAGTTTCTTAATAATTATTTTTTTTAAGACAAAATAAAATGATTCCTGTTTTTTATATCTTTAGCGGGAAAAATAGGAAAAGTCATGGATTTTTTTAATTCACTTTCAGAAGTAGTAAAAAACAGAAAAAATTTTAAAACTTGGGAACAAGACCAGCAAGATAAAAAAGCTCAGCGTGAGCAGTTGCAAAAAAAACGTCAATATACAGATTCTGAAATCACAGAGGCAAAACAGCTCGGTGAAAGAATTATTGACGTTGTAGATATAATGGATAACCATTCAGAAAATGTTGCAGAAAACGTAGAGACTGCTGTACAACCTTTAGTTGGGCTTGCTCCACTTTCAATGACAGCTTTGGCCGGATATATATTCTACAAAACAGGATTGCTGCCTATGAAAACTAAAGGCAGTGAAATTATTGATAAATTATATAGTAATGAAAACGCTAGAGAAATTATTTCAGAGATAAATAAAGAGCGTAGAAGTATACGTAAATCAGCTAATTATGTCGATTATGACTACTTTTTAAGGAAAGCTAATATAGAAAAAATTCGTAATCCTGAGCTTAGAAAAAAAGCGATGGCAATTCATAATGAGTATTCAGAGATATTGAAACCGATTAAAAAGACAGTAAAGCGAGGGTTATTAGGTGTTATAGGAACCGCTGTATTCTCTTTTGCAGCAGCTAATATATTTGCTGCAAAACTACAGGTGGACAGCTCTAAAATAGCACGTTTTCAGGCAAGAAAAGTTTTGGAAGATCCTAAGGCTTTTGTAAATTATACTCCTGAGCAAATAGTAGCAGCTAAAAAATACATACAGGAGCACCCTGAGCTTAAAAAAGAAAAGAAAAACGAAAAACTAAAAAGTGGAATGATAAAAAGTATTATAGGCGTATTGCGTGACAGACGAGCTTATTTGGACGCAAAAGCCAAAGATACAGATACTTCTAAAAAGGTTACACGAGCTCTTACACAAGAAGAAATAGCACAAGCTCAAAAAGATCGTGATGTAATACAACGTGCAGTGAAAGTTATGAATAATGAGGCTGAAAAATATTCGCAAAATATGGAAGTAACTGCAAATGTCATTATGGGTACAACACCTATAGTAGGTGGTTTGATGGGCTGGCTTGGCGGTGTAATTCTCAATAAGACAGGATTGAACGATAAAATTATTTCTAATTTCGTTAACAGTTTAAATGATAAAAAAGTAAAAGATGCTTATGAACATTTTAAAGAGCTAAAATCACCAAAAGATCCTGGTTATACCGTACGTTGGGGAAAATTTATTGATGCTCTTATGGAACAAAGCGAACGTTATGAATTTGATACATCAGGACGTGCAATTAAAAAAGATAAAAAAGCTATAGCTAAACAGATGTCTTTAATGCGTAAGAAAATTATGACACTTTTAATGTCGCATAAATGGGCAAATAATAAAGTATTAGGACTTGTTGCAGGTTTGCTTTCAGCAATTCCTGCCTCTTTAATTGCGTTAAACCTTCAAAAATCATCAGCTCGAGCAGGCAGATATACTGCGAAACGAGAGTTGGAAAAAGACCCTAAAAACTTTATCGGGTATACAGATGAAGATTACAATGAAGTAAAAGATATAAAAGGCAAGAAAAAATCTTTCGGTGAGAATTTCAAAGAATATGTATTGTTCGTACCGACTGTATTAAAGCAGTATTGGGCTTACAATAAATATAAACGTAACGAGTTTAAAGACCATCAGCTTTTGACAGAGCAGCTCCAAAAACAGGAAGTTACAGATGAGCAAATGCGTGATGCGAAAAATCTGCAAAGAAAATTATTTAATACATTTGAAAAAGTTGACGATAATTCTCAATTATATTCAGAATCTATGGAAGCTGCAACAGAAATTATGCAGCCTGTTGTAATTTATTCAGCTCAAGCGTTTATGTTAGCCCCGATTATTTATGGTGCAGTAAAACTTATTAAAGGAAAACAATCTCCGGGTGATTTCTTTGTTTCCTCCAGTGAAAAACTTGCTAATGCTTCAAAATTTTTGAAAAGTAAATTTTTCAAAAAATATTTAGAAAGTGTTGAGAAAGCTATTCCACAAAGAATAGGTGATTTGGATTTAAAATATAAGCCGATTGCTTCTTTGGTTAAGGATATTAATTTTAATAATGCAACTATTGCAGATGTTGTCTCAGGTATTTTTAAAAATATTGATTCAAGTATTGAACAAGTATATAAAATGGACAATGAACAGCAGATTTCTATGCTTAGGAGTTTGAAAAATGCGATTAAAAAGATTTTAGATGTATTAGATGTAAAACCTGGTGCTGAATTAGCTGAAAGCGATGATAAATTAGCTATGCTCGGGGAAATTGCACCTTTACATAAGATAGTGTATGTAATAGAGGATTTGTCAAGATACGGTATTCCAGCTGAATCTCGTGCTGATATGTTAAGTTACTTGTTGGGTAAAAACCAATATAAATTGAATGAAAATTTATCACAAAAAATTTCTTCAGAAAGAATGCGTCATGCAGCAAATTCTATTGCCAAAATTTTGAATCAAGCAGATGAAAAATACTGTATAAATGCTCGTATTAACTATGGTAGATCTGAAAAGCCAGAGAAGTTTGTACCTGAAGATATACCAAGATTTAGTGAAGAATTAAGAGCTGGAATTTTCGAGTCATTAGAAAAAATAGGTATTGCTGATGTTAAATTTTCTGAGATTTTGAAACTGCCTGCAAAGTTCAAAAAAATGGCAGCTGAGAGTATTGCGAAAAATGGAGCAAGCCTAAAAGCACTACCTAAAAACTTTGCAAATGTAATAAATAATTCAGAACCGATATCACTGAAATCTGCAATAAAATCATTGAAAGACAAATACAGTGCAAAAACTGACGAAGAAGTAAATGAAATTATGGATAGAATGAATTTAGGCAGTATGGATAAAACTAAATTCATGAAAATACTCGATAATTTCGAAAAGATGGTTGATAATATTCCAAGCGAAGAAATAACAAAAATCGAAAATGCATTATTGAAGGCATTTAAAGAAAATCCAGATGAATTTATAAAACTTGTTGCAAATGGTAATATTTTTACTGTATTTTTGACGCCTATGTTAATAAAATCTGCTGCAGCAGCCGGTATCAGTTGGATTGCATTGAACGTAATAGTTACTTGGCTTATTGAAGCTTGGCTTGCGGATATGCAGCTTAAAGCCGGTAGATTAGGTGTTATGAAAGCCATGGAATCGCTTCAAGATCCTGCATATTACGCAAATATAGAAAATGATACAAAACAGAACACCACAGATGCTATAAATTCGAATACAAACTCTACTAATCTGCTAGATAAAATGAAGAAATAAAAAGTCTGTTTAATTAAATTAAATAGCTGACAACACTAAAAAGGAAACTGATATCAGTTTCCTTTTTGTATAGATGTAAAGTTTAAAAACTATTTTTTTACAGGTTCCATTGGCTGCGGCTCAGGCATAGGTGGCTGATGTGGTCGCATTGGACGACAGGTACCTTCTTTTAGACATTTTTTTCTCGCTTTTTCAAATTTTTTTCTTCCTTCTTTTTTCATCTTTTTTAGTTCTTTTTTCTGTTTATCAGTCAAAATTGCTTCAAAATCTTTCATGTTTTGCATTCTTAATTCATGAGCTTGTTTTTTTAATTCTTTAATTTTTCCATCAATAACTGCAATTTTTTCTTTTTGCATTTCAACAGCTATACGAGAACGTAGAACCATTTCTTTTTCTTGTTTTAATTCTTTAATTTGTTTGAAAATAGGTTCCATTTGCTCATGACTTTTCATTCTGAGCTGTTTTGCTTGAGCTTTTTGCTCATCTGTTAATTTTAATCTTTTTTCAAAGTCGTTTTGTTTTTTTTCTTTGTTAAATTTTGGTGGCGGAGGTGCGTCAAGGTCAGGTTTTTCACCTTTTAATTCCGGTGCAGCTGGAGCTTGCGTTGCAGTTTCCTGTACGGCTTGTTTTGTCGGTAATGTTTGTGCAGTTTCAGCTGCCATAGCTCCGGTTGCTGTAAATGCTACAAGGGCTGCTAATAATAAAGTTTTTTTAATCATTTTTCCGTCCTTTCTTTTACATAAGTTCTTCTAATTTTTCTGCTAATTCTTTTTTTGCGTTATAAAGTCTTGATTTAACAGTTCCAAGCGGACATTTTAGTTTCTTAGAACATTGCTCATAACTCAAGCCTTCTATTTCGCACAGTAATATTACTTCTTTGAATTTTGGTTTTAATTCGTTGATTGCTTTAATTATTTGTGTTTGTCTTTCTGTTTGTATAAGTTTTTTTTCAGGTGAGAATTTTTTATCTTGTATTACAACTAATACCTTGTCATCACTTGTTGTAATATCTTGCTTTTTTCTATAAGAAGATTTTAGATAATCTTTAGATACATTTTTAGCAATAGTGGATATCCAGCTTGAAAAACTACCTTGTTCTTTGTATTTGTCGGCATTTTTCCAAACCTTTACATAGACTTCTTGTTCAAGATCTTCATTATCTTCCTCATTGGTAATCAGTCTAATTATATTTTTTACATTTTGTTTATTATGTTTAATTATTTCTTTAAAATTCATTATTCCACCAGTAAAAATCCGTAGGAATCAACAGGAAATCCATAATCTTCGGCTGATAAAGTGTCACCGTATTTTATGTAATCCATCATATCTTGATTGTTACCTACCACACCTATTGAAGCACCTCCTATTACAAGTGCGAAAAGTATACATGCAACTTTAAGTTGGTTATTTGCCTTGTTTTTCTTTTTGTAAAAAGGTTTTACTTCGCTGATTAGTTCCGAAACTTTATCCATTTTTTCCTGCTCAGCTCTGCAATCTTCACAGATTTGTAAATGTTCATTTAAAGTTCTTTGATCTGCAAAAGTGAACAGTGCTTCGTATTTTTTACATTTTTCCTTCATTGTTGTAACCTCTGATACCATTATAACGATTTTGAAAATAAAAAGTTCATTTTTGGATAAAGTTTTTACAATTATAATTTAAAAATATTAATATTTGTAATATTTTTATAAAAAATAGCAAAAAAACGGATTTACATATTTTATGATATGACGGAACTATGAAAGCAACAATTGTAGAAAAATTAAGGCAAACAGCACATAAACTTGGTATAAATAATAAGCCTACTTACGTTGTAATGGCCATAGCGGCGGTCAAAGGGATTTGTCGTCCGACTTTTACAATGATGGATAAAAAAGAAGATCCTAAGACTAAAAAATATACAGCAATAAGAGAAGGTTTGACAGAACTTATTGCAATACCTGTTTATTGGGGGCTTGGAGAGTTATCAGCAAAAGTCGCAAAAAAGGTATTACCTCCTGAATTGCATAAAAAAGGAGCTAAAAATGCCATGTTTATCGGAGTTTGTGTGGCAGCATTGCTTGTAATTCCGGGGCTTTGCTCTGCTGCAATAAAGCCTATAATGGGTATGTTTTATCATGACAAAGATTCTAAAAGTAAAACATCTGCATCAGTTCTTGATATAAAGTCTGAATCTCCTAAATTAGAGATTAAAGATAATTCATATAATAATTTGCCAATAATCAAACGACCAAGTATTCAGAACTTCACATCAAGAACTGAATATGGAATGAAAGTAGGTGGCGTATGATTAGTGGTATAGGGAAAATTCTTACAAGTAATTCATTAAATAATATCACTTCAAATACAAATTCTCAGGTGATGCTTGAAACAACTTTAAAATCAATAGGCAGACCGGGATTCATTCTCATAGATAATGAAATTAATGAAGATACAAAAAGGTATGCAGCTACAAAAGAATTTTTATATCAAGCAACATGTCTGCTTATTTATGCAACATTAGTTGTACCCGTATTCAAAAGAGGTGCGTTCAAGTTAGCACAAAAGATTTTTGATAAAGCACAAGTAGGTAATTTTTCATCACTAAAACAATATAATCATTACTTGAAACTTTGTGATTCCTCATTGAATAACAGAAAAATGACATTGAATAAAGAAATCAAAGGCGTATATAAAGTTGATCAAAGCGGCAATAAAGTTAATAAACTTGTAAAAGATGACTATGACGAAATTGCAGTAAATGAATTGTTAAAAAACGAGCCTAATACATTTAATGATTTGAAAGGTACAATAGAATTAGGCAACATTGTAGGTTCGGTATTCGGGCTTGCAATTTTTGCACCTCAGGTATCGCATGCTTTTATACACCCTGCACTTAGATTTTTAGGGCTTGAAAAAGATAAACAAGCCTCTGTGCAAGAAAATTCTGCTAAATTAGATAAAAATGCCTAAAATCCTAAATATTAATGTTTTGTAAATATTCAATGGAACGGCTCGAAATCATTTCAGCTTTTAGCTTTTTGTTTTTTCTTTCTTTTTTAGGCATTTCAATTTTTTCAACAATACCCCAGTTAGAGTTTATTGGTTGAAATTTGTCATGCAAAGGATCTGTAATATATTGAGTCAAAGCTCCGAGCACGGTTGTTTTAGGCAGAGTTAAAAGTCCTTTACCCTCAATATAGTTTGCCATGTTAATACCAGCCAAAAGTCCTGATGCGATTGATTCAGTATAACCTTCAGTGCCTGTTAGCTGTCCTGCAAAGAATAAATCTTTTCTTTCCCGCGTTTGTAATGAAGGATTTAATACTTTAGGCGAGTTGATAAAGGTATTTCTGTGCATTACGCCGTATCTTACAATATTTGCATTTTCCAATCCCGGAATAGAGTGGATAAGCTCTTTTTGACTGCCCCATTTAAGATTTGTCTGAAATCCCACAAGGTTGAATAAAGTCTTAGCTGAGTTATCCTGTCTTAATTGTACAACAGCATAATTCTCGACCTCAGTTCTCGGATCAATAAGACCTATAGGTTTCATCGGACCAAATCTAAGTGTATCAATTCCCCTAGAGGCAAGAACTTCAACGGGTAGACAACTTTCAAAGAATTTTGCATTTTTTTCAAACTCTTTTAATTCAATTCTAGGGGCATTTATCAAAATTTCATAAAATTTTTCATATTGCTCTTTATTCATAGGGCAGTTTATATAAGCTGCTTCTCCTTTATCGTAGCGATTTTGCCAAAAAGCAATATCAAAATTGATACTTTCAGCTTCAATTATAGGAGCAATAGCATCAAAAAAGAATAAATGTTCATTTTGGGTGAATTTTTTTATACTTTCAGAAAGTGTTTCACTTGTCAAAGGACCTGAGGCTATTATAGTCGGGGTATCAGGAATTTCTCGTATTTCATCTCTAATAAGGGTGATATTTGGATTTTGTGAAATTTTCTGAGTAACTTTTTCCGAAAACCCTTCCCTATCTATCGCAAGAGCATTTCCTGCAGGAATTTGAGCTTCATAAGCCATCTTTATCAATTCACCGCCCAATAGCTCCATTTCTTTTTTTAATAGTCCGCTTGCATTTGTGACGTCATAAGAGCCTAAACTGTTTGAGCAAACAAACTCCGCACACTTATCTGTCTTATGTGCTCCGGTATCCTTATTAGGACGCATTTCATATAGTTTTACTTTAATTCCTCTTTTTGCAAGTTGTAATGCTGCCTCTGAACCCGCTAAACCTGCTCCGATTACTGTTACTTCCATAGAAAAAATCCTATTATGAATACCCTTTAATGTCAACGACTTTGGTAGTTGAATGAAATTCAGTATTTGAAAATGTAAAGAAATATGAATAAAAATGTTATAATTGTAGTATATTACTTGAAAAAAAATAGCGGATTAAGTATAATTATTACACTTAATCTTTTAAATTACATTTACATCTTTGTTAATTTTTTTTAATAATACCAGACAAATGGGGCAATAAATGTAAGACGAAAGTTTTAAAAATAGTATGTGTGTAGTTAATAGTATAGTTAGTAAAGTAGGGATATGTCAGTACAACCAGTAAATTTATCAACAGACAATAAAAACAGCCAGAAATTAGTAAAAGCAAATCAACGACAGGTTGCATTTAAAGGGAATGTAAACCCGATAGTAGGATTAATGGATTTCATAGATAAAGGTGGATATCCTGCGTCATTCATAATTCAGGACGGGTTAGGTTTTATAGCACCTCGTGTTGGTAAGGGAATTTTGCGTGGAAGTGTCCAAAAAGATGAAGACGGTAATCCGATTTTAGACGAAAAAGGTCATAAAATCAGAAAATATAACTGGGAATATGCCCGTAAAGAGGGTATACGTGAAGTTGTAACTGGTCCGAGTGCTTTTCTTATTCCTCTTGGATTACTGGCAGTTGTTAAAAAGTATTTCGGTAGTGCAAACAATGTTAAGTTGAATTATATAAACAGTTTTAGTAAACCGTTTGTTGAATTTTTAGATAATAATTCACAAGCACTTGATTCAGCGAATGCTAACAAAAGTCAATTCTATAAAAAAGTTTTTGAAGATGTAATCAATAAAACTATAAACGGAGATGAAGGCAAGTTAGGTAATATTGAACATAATGAAATATCTAATTTGGCTGAAGGTTATACTAAAAAATTAATTGATATTGAAAATATAAAATCAAATAAAAATTTGGATAAGAAAGCTAAAAATGCACAATTAGCAAAGTTAGGTTCAATTGAAGATGACTTCATGGCTCTTGTAAAAAGCA
This sequence comes from uncultured bacterium, assembly GCA_949299435.1. Classification (GTDB taxonomy): domain Bacteria; phylum Cyanobacteriota; class Vampirovibrionia; order Gastranaerophilales; family Gastranaerophilaceae; genus Scatenecus. Next base: position 3,203 of record CASGAK010000048.1, on the reverse strand, counting down.
AAGTCGGAGGTACAGCTAACGAACTTGCTATAAGAATTACCGATGCTGATGGAAAAGTAAAATCAGGTTCAATCGGTGAGTTATTGGGTGCAATGAGTGATTACTTTGATGATGCTTTAAAAAGCACAAAAGAATCAGTTAAAGAAAATTCAAATCTTGATAATATTAAAAAAGTAGTAGAATCGTTTACCAATAAAAAAATGGGTTCAAGGGTTTTAACAAATATTGGTATATTTGCTGCGGTAGCTGCTTTCTATACACAAATTCCTAAATTATATAATATGGGATTAAAAGGTAAAAACCCGGCATTAAAAGGTACAGCAGCTGAAAATGCAGCACCGCAAGAGGGTGCGGAAAATACTCAAAAAGCTACGGCAGATGAAAAAGCTCAAGATAAAATTCAAGATAAATCATCAGCAAAAGATGTCCCATTTACCGGTGCAGGCACAGCACTTGGAAAATTAGGAAATAAAGTATACAGCGATAAGTATGCAAAAAAAGTATCAGATGTATTTGAGCTTAACGGACCTGTAATTTCAGGATCTGCAATGGCAACGTTATTGTATGGTTTTTGTATTCCGCCTCGCTTGCAGCATGCTCAAGATAAATATGAATATGGTGAAGTAATTGTTCGTGATATGACAGCATTTACAGCACTGTTGTTCGGTGCTAAAGCTCTTGCTAGAGTGTTCTCAGATGTATTTACAAACTTGAGCGGTTTAGCATTGAATAAAAAAGACTTGGAAGGTCGCAATCTGGGACAGAAAATCTTAGATTACCTGAATCCTAACGATGCACGTCACAGCGTTTTATCAAGTAAGCAATTAGATTCTAAATATACAAATATAGACAAGTACAAGGGCGGTGTTAACGGTTTTGTAGAGTTTATCGAAGGTAGCAAGGGTGATATTAAAAAAGCATTGGCTTTAGATAGTAAAATTAAAGCGGCTACAGATGCTATTGTTCAAAAATTTGCAGGAAAATCATATGAAGCAGCTGATTCTGCTGAAATTAAATCAGCTTTGAGTAATGCTGCCGCAGACAATGATAAACAGCTTATCAATAATTTCTACAAATTATTCGATGCAAATAACGGTCTGTTGAAAAGAGCGAAGACATATAATAGTGCATTTGGATTCTTGTCAACATTACTTTTGGTACCTGGACTCATCATTTGGCTGACACATGTTTGTGAAAAGATGACAGAAAGACGTACAGCAGAAGATTTCGGTAAAAATTCAGCAAAAAAAGTTGATAACAAAAATAATGTAAGTTCTAATAATTCAAAACCAATTCCGACAATTAATCAGCTTCAGGCAGATAAAATGTCGATGGCAGGATTTATAAATAAATAATAATCTCACTCCTAATTTATATATAACAAAACGGCTTCAAATATAAGATTTGAAGCCGTTTTCAAACTTAAATAAAAATCTATTTAATAAATTATTTATTATCATCTTCAACAGAGTTGTTTTCAATGATAGCATTAATTTCAGCAACCATTTCATCAGGATCGAAGCCATGTACTTTAGCACCTGCTTCTAAATTTTCGAAATGAGCAGCAGCACAACCAATACAGCCTAATCCGTATTTTTGAAAAACAGCAACGCTTTCAGGACAAGTTTGCACAATATCCATAATATTCATTTCTTTTGTAATTTTTTCAGCCATATATACCTCCTTGACTTTTATGTACAAATCCTTAAAAACATTATACAACAAACAAGAAGGATAAGTAAGTATGAAGTTTTTGAAAAAGTTGTTTAAAGACGATGAAAGAGTTATTGGACTGAGTGCTTTTAACAAAAAAAACGGCAGAGTATCCTATTCATATACTCCGCAGTTCAATGCACCAAAACTTATCTATAACACAAATACTAAAAATAATTTCTTTTTGTTATAGACCTTAGTTTTTATGCGAGTAAATCAAGTTTTTCAGCACAAATGTGAGCTCCGCAAAGTTCTTCACGAGAGAAGTCACTTTTTGTTCTAGGGTGCTCTAAGTTCGCAGTGAAATTGAAAGTATTTTTAACAAAATTGTTGTTTGGCTGTAAACCGGTATAGTTTACATAGTTTGAATTAATCGCTGGGTTTAATTTTGTGATGTTTAATCCGAACATAATAATCTCCAATATTCCCTTATATTATTATAAAGGAAATATTGGTGTAAAAATTGCTTATTTTTTGTAAAATATTACAAAATATTAAGCGAGTAAATCCAAATTTTTAGCTAAAGTCTCGCTGCCTGCGACTTTCGGGTAATAGGGATTATGTCCGCCTTCTGTTACAGAGGTATACAGTCCGCTGTTAAAGAAGTTTTTTTCCGTCGGAGATTTTTTTTGCGTTTCAAAAAAATTGACAGCTTGAACTTTAGGAATGTAGTTTTGTTGAATTTTTTCTATGTTCATTTTAGCTCTCCAAATATATAAACGTATCCGATGATTATAAAATTCAACAAGTTTTGATTTCGTTACAAATTGCAATATAAGCTAAAGTTTTTTATTATCTGTCCGAAATAGTCAATATCTCATAAGTTAATTGTAGGAGGTTTTTCAATGGCAGATCAAAGTATTAATATAAGTAAGTTGCATATGGCAAAAATTACAAAAGAGCAAGTTAAAGAGGAATTTGCTAATGATCCTAGGCTTGATAAAATTTTGACAATATTTGATAAAATTGATTCTTTAGATAACAAAAAGACCGGGCAGTTAAGTTCTTGGGATTTATTTGAACTGGAATTACCTGTTGTGAAAAAAGAGAAAATTAATTTGGGCAATGGATTTGCGGTGGAGTATGAACAGCATGCAAAATTAGATAATAATAATGATGATAAATTGACAGAATGGGAATTAGAGCAATACTATCAAAAATCTAAAGATTTTTTTGGTAAGGATTTAAGTTTAGAGGATTATCGTAAAATATTTGGTTTTTTAGCCTCCGAAGGAGATAAAAATTATCAGAAAGAACTTGAAGAAATTTCTGCAAGGACAGGCTTTTCAAAAGAAGTTGTTACAAAACTGGGATTAGGCGAGGCTGATGCTTATAAATTAGTTACGATAGATGGCAAAGATTATCTTGAGAAAAAAATAGAAGGTTTTACCACCCTGTGCGATCTCGAAGGAAATCTTTTAGAACAAATAGTAGAAGATTCTTCTGTTAATGGCTGTGACGGGTTTAAAGAAGTTATAAAATTTGAAAAT
>CASGAK010000047.1 GCA_949299435.1 uncultured bacterium | reverse complement strand
TTTGATAAGTTTTGAAAGTGCTTTTTTATCAATATTATTCACATCAACCTTAATCCAGTGTTTTTTATTCATATGCCAGGCACTTGTGATTGCTGGGTATTCATCTTTCAAAACGGCAGCCAAATCAGGATTGCATTTTAAATTTACGTACAATTTATCATCGAGCTTAAAAATTAATACAAACCATTTGTTATTATCAGTATGTCGAATAACGGTTGTATCATCATCTTTAAACGGACAATCTGCTTGAGTATTTTCAGATATAAGACATAATTTAATTAATTTTTCTTTATTCATTTTTAACCGCAATTCTATTGAAAAATTTTATCATAAATATCTCCTCTAAGCGTATGATTTATTCTTACAAAGTTGTCACAAATCTTAATTTAGATTATAATATTTCGCGTGAAACGACTTAATTTAAAGAGGGAGAGTTTATGTTTAAGAAATTATTTTCGTCCGGAACAATGGCTGCTTTTTTTGCTGCCTTGTTTTGCACAGTAACGCCTGCCCTTGCAAGCGAAGCTGATTTAGTTGTTCCGAGTATTAAAGATGCAAGCCTTTCCAGTTATCAATTACTTTTAATAGGTATGTTGATTTCTGTAATTGGTTTGATATTCGGATTTATTGAATTTTTAAGAATTAAAAAATTGGACGTCCACAAAGCGATGGCAGATGTTGGAAATACAATTTTTGAAACTTGTAAAACTTACTTGATTCAACAAGGTAAGTTCTTGCTAGTATTAGAAGTGCTAATCGGGCTATGTATAGCATTTTATTTTGGTTATTTGCAAGGAATGCCTTTGAAAAATGTTTTAATTATCCTTGCTTGGTCAGTAATCGGTATTTTAGGCTCATACGCAGTTGCTTGGTTTGGAATTAGAATGAATACTTTAGCAAATGCTAGAACTTCATTCGCATCATTGAAAGGTCAGCCTTTAAATGTATTGAATATTCCTCTAAAAGCAGGCATGTCAATCGGTGTATGCCTTGTATCTGTTGAATTAATTTTGATGTTAACTATTTTGTTATTTGTTCCTGGCGAAATTGCAGGTGCTTGTTTTATCGGTTTTGCAATCGGTGAATCTCTTGGTGCTTCAGCACTTCGTGTTGCTGGTGGTATTTTTACAAAAATTGCAGATATCGGATCAGATTTGATGAAAATCCAATTCGGTATTAAAGAAGATGACCCAAGAAACCCTGGTGTTATTGCGGACTGTACAGGTGACAACGCAGGGGATTCAGTAGGACCTACCGCTGACGGTTTTGAAACTTATGGTGTAACTGGTGTTGCATTAGTTTCATTTATTCTACTTGCAGTGGCAGGTGCTGAAAATCAAGTTCAATTGTTGACTTGGATTTTTGTAATGAGATTTTTGATGATTGTAACGTCAGTTGTTGCTTACTGGATTAACGGTGTAGCAGACAGAATTTATGCAGCAAAAACTCAAAAATTCGATTTTGAAAAACCTTTAACTAACCTTGTATGGTTAACTTCAATCTTATCAATTATTATGACTTTTGGTGTAAGCCATTGGTTGCTTGCAGATTTAGGACAAAATTTGTGGCTGATTCTTTCTTGCATAATTTCTTGCGGAACTTTAGGTGCAGCATTAATTCCTGAATTTACAAAAATATTTACATCACCTAAAGCTAAACATACTGAAGAAGTTGTAACAGCTTCTCGTGAAGGCGGAGCATCATTGACAATCCTTTCAGGTATTGTTGCAGGTAATTTCTCAGCATTTTGGATCGGTATGGTAATTGTATTGTTAATGGGATTATCCTATGTAGCATCAACATTTATTCCTACTGAGCTTATGATTTATCCGTCAGTATTTGCATTTGGGCTTGTAGCTTTCGGATTCTTGGGTATGGGGCCTGTGACAATTGCGGTTGACTCTTACGGCCCTGTGACTGATAACGCTCAATCAGTTTATGAATTATCTTTAATTGAAGAAATTCCAAATGTCGGTGAAGAAATTGAAAAAGATTTCGGTTTCAAACCTGATTTTGAAAATGCTAAAAAATACTTGGAAGAAAATGATGGTGCAGGAAATACATTCAAAGCGACATCAAAACCGGTACTTATCGGAACTGCTGTTGTAGGTGCTACAACAATGATTTTCTCTTTGATTTTGGTAATCAAATCAACATTAGGTATCGAACCTGAAATGATTTTGAATGTATTGAATCCGTATACATTACTTGGATTCCTAGCTGGTGGTGCTGTAATTTACTGGTTTAGCGGTGCTTCTATGCAGGCTGTAACAACCGGAGCTTATTCAGCAACAGAATACATTAAAGACAACATCAAACTAGGTGAAGCAGATGAAAAAAGTGCAAACGTTGCAAATTCAAAAGAAGTTGTAAAAATTTGTACACAGTATGCTCAAAAAGGTATGATAAATATCTTTATTGCATTA
>CASGAK010000046.1 GCA_949299435.1 uncultured bacterium | reverse complement strand
TGTTATCTTTATTACAATAAAGATAACGAAATTATTTATGTTGGCAAAGCAAAAATTCTCAAACGCCGTGTTATGAGCTATTTTAACAAAAAACATCATGACAGCGTTAAAGTACAAGTTTTAGTATCACAAATAGAAAGACTTGAATATATCATCACAAATACGGAAGTAGAAGCCCTTATTCTAGAAAGCCATCTAATTAAAAAACATAAGCCTAAATATAATATTCTTTTAAAAGATGACAAAAAATATCCTTACTTTCTAATAACTGATGAAGATTTTCCAAGGATTTCAGTAGTACGCAAAAAAAACATAAACCCTGAAAAAGGTCGATATTACGGACCTTACACAGATGTTCGGGCAATGTATTCAACATTGGATTTTTTAAAAAAAATTTTTCCGCTAAAGCAGTGTAAAACACCTAAGTTTAAAGATCGTCCATGTCTTTACTACCACATCGGCAGGTGTATGGCTCCTTGTCAAAATAAAGTCACAAGTGAAGAATATAAAGCAATAGTTCATCAAGCGGAGCTTTTTCTTGCAGGTAAACAGTCTGAGCTTATGGAACAATTGAAAGCCCAAATGGAAAAATTCGCAGCTTCTGAACAATTCGAAAAAGCCGCAAGGTTACGTGACAGTTATTTGGATTTGAAAAAAACTCTTGAAAAACAAAAAGTTGTTTATGAAAATACAAAACTTAATGAGGATATTATATCTTTTCTGTCTGAAGACGGTATTTTTGCAATAGTAATCCTTATGATACGTGAAGGAAGACTTATTGACAAAAAAGACTTTGTATATGAAGTAGAAAACGAAGACAAAAACGAGTTTTTCGCAACATTTTTTAAAGAATATTACAATTCTCTAACTCTAGGCTATCCTGATAAAATAGTATCAAATGAATTGGAAACAATTGGTGAAAAAGCACTATATGAAGAATGGCTTGAAATTTTAGCAAAGAAAAAAGTTAAAATAAGTTACGGGAAATCTACTCAGGGCAAGGAGCTTCAGATGCTTGCAGATAAAAATGCACGTGTAGTACTAGACAATGCTAAATTAAAGAAAATGTCTAAAATCAGAGATGACTTTAATGAAATCGGCTCATATTTGGCTGAGAAACTCCAACTCAAAAACTTCCCTCACAGAATCGAATGTTATGATATTTCTCATATTCAGGGCACAAATACGGTAGCATCAATGGTTACTTTTATCAACGGTCAAAGTAAAAAATCAGAATACAAACGCTTCAAAATCAATACAACAGAAGGGAAACCAGATGATTTTCTTTCTATGAAAGAAGTCTTGACAAGAAGACTGAATCATTTGGGAGATAAGAATTGGGATAAGCCGGATTTAATGATAATTGACGGAGGCAAAGGACAATTATCAAGCGTTATGGAAATAATTGAAGAACTCGGGATAAGTGGTATTGATGTAGTAAGTTTAGCTAAAAAACATGAAGAAGTTTTTTTGCCAAAGCAATCAAGCCCTGTAATTTTACCTCAAAATTCCAGTGCTCTTTTCCTATTCCAAAGAATAAGAGATGAAGCACACAGATTTGCCATTACATATCACAGGAAACTACGTTCAAAATCAATGACTAAAAAGTAACTATGATTTATCCTGCTCCAATTCTTGCAATTTAATAGTTTTCCATTGATCTTCCAAAGATTGCTGGACTACATCATTACTTACCCAAAGCATAACATATCTTTCGTCCATGCCAAGACCACCATCAATTTTATTTACATAAGGAAAAGAAAAAGCAGCTTCAGAAATACCGACTCTTATTATTACATGAGGAGAACCATAGCGTCTTGAATTCATGCTAACGGTAAGATTATTATATCTTTGTAAGCTCATGTGTTTTAAACCGCGATAGTTTGCGTGCTTTTCAATTATAAAATCTTTTAAATCCAGTGCTAATTCATTAAAGGTTTTACCCATAGTACTTTTCCAATCTCTTATGCATTTATAATATCATTATAGCATACATTTAGGCTGAATACAAGCGACTACTTTTCCAGTGCGAATTTAAATCTTCTTGTATGAAAGAATTTTGTAACCATCTTTGTACATATTTTTCGTCCATGCCCAGTGAGCCTGTAAATACAAATCCCTCAGGCATTATTAATACAGCCTCTGATATACCGATTCTAATTATCATATGGAATGTTTGATATATCTCAGGTTCCATTGAAATTTTTAAATTATTGTATCTTTCAACAGCCACGTTTTTCAAACCTTTATAGTTTGAATGACAATCAATAAGATATTGTTTTAAATGTTGTCCCAGTTCATTAAATGATTTTGCCATGATATACTCTTAAACCTTAAACTCTAT
>CASGAK010000045.1 GCA_949299435.1 uncultured bacterium | reverse complement strand
AGCAGATAATACAGGTGCAAAACAACTGTTATGTATTCGTGTTATGGGCAGCTCTAACAAAAAATTCGCAGCTGTAGGCGACGAAATTGTTGCTTCAGTAAAATCAGCAGCACCAAACCAAACAGTAAAATCAGGTGAAGTTGTAAGAGCGGTTGTTGTTAGAACAAAAGCTGATATCAAACGCGAAGACGGATCAGTAATCAGATTTGACGAAAATGCTGCAGTAATCATTAACAAAGACGGTAACCCTCGTGGAACTCGTGTTTTCGGACCTGTAGCACGTGAGTTAAGAGATAAAGGATATATGAAAATTATATCTTTAGCTCCTGAGGTAATATAGTTCAAAAAAGGTCGATAACCTATTAATAGTAATTACGCCCGATATCAAATATCGGATCCGTATGAAAAATGGAGAAATACACTAATGAAAGACAAAAATAAAAAGAGTTTGCATGTAAAAAACGGTGACAGAGTTATCGTTTTGTCAGGCAAAGACAAAGGCAAAATCGGCAACATAAAAAAAGCTGATCCTTCAAAGTCAAAAGTGACAGTAGAAGGTGTAAATATGATTACAAAGGCTCAAAAACCTCAGCCGATGGCAGGCATACAGGGCGGACTAATTAAACTTGAAGCTCCGATGGACGCATCAAATGTTATGGTAGTATGTCCGGCTTGCGAAAAACCGACAAGGATCAAACACGAAGTAGTAGATGGTAAAAAAGTACGTGTTTGTAAAAAATGTGGTGAACAATTAGACGTTTAATTAACGTCCAAGAATTAAGGAAAATACGAAAATGACAGTTACAAAAAATTTAAGAACAAAATACAATGAAGAAGTAAAATCAGCATTGAAGGAAAAGTTCGGATATAAAAATGAACATGAAATTCCGAAACTTCACAAAATTGTTTTAAACATGGGTGTTGGTGAAGCTTCTCACAACTCAAAAATTGCAGAATCAATTGAAGCACAATTGACAAAAATTGCTGGACAAAAAGCAGTTGTTACAAAAGCTAAAAAATCTATCGCTACTTACAAATTAAGAGAAGGTATGCCGGTAGGTGCAATGGCAACATTGCGTGGTGAAAGAATGTATGACTTCTTGCAAAAACTTATTTGTGTAGTATTGCCACGTATCCGTGACTTTAGAGGTATCAGTGCAAAATCATTTGATGGTCGTGGAAACTATACATTAGGTTTGAAAGAACAAGCATTGTTCCCAGAAATTACTTATGAAGAAGTAGATTTGGTAAAAGGTATGAATATATCAATTATCACAACTGCAAATACAGATGATGAAGCAAGAGAATTATTGAGATTATTAGGAATGCCTTTCAAAGGAATGAACAAATAGTCTAAATTAATAAAAGTAAAGAAAAATAAAACAAACAACAAAGGAGAAATTCATGGCTAAAAAAGCGATGATAAACAAAGAACTAAGACGCGAAGCATTAGCAGCAAAAGGAAAATATCCAAAAGTAAGATTGCATAACAGATGCTCAATTTGTGGAAGACCTCACGGCTATCACAGAGATTTCGGTCTTTGCAGAATTTGTTTAAGAAAAATGGCTCACCAAGGTCTATTGCCTGGTGTAACAAAAGCAAGTTGGTAAGAATATTTTAAATAAAGAAATTTTATTATAAAAAAGAACTTTATACCTTGCTAAACTGCTAAAACTCGTCAAGGCGACTATTATGTCGAACCGGACAAAAATTGGTAAGTAGCGTCGGATTTAATTCCGACATAATATAAAGGAAATTAAAATGAATACAGATCCAATAGCAGATATGCTAACAAGAATTAGAAATGCTAATATGGTAGCTCATGAAAAAGTTGAAATGCCATCTTCAAAATTGAAAGTTGAATTAGCAAAATTATTAAAAGAAGAAGGATTTATCACAGATTACGAAGTAAAAGAAGTTGGTAAATTCAAAGTGTTATCAATCACTTTAAAATATGATGAAAAACATAAACCAGTAATTACAAAATTGGAAAGAATTTCAAAACCGGGTTTGAGAAACTATTGTAAAGCAAAACACCTGCCGAAAGTATTAGGAGGTATGGGTATAGCAATTGTTTCAACAAGCAAAGGTTTATTAACAGATAGAAAAGCAAGAAAAGAAAACATTGGCGGCGAAGTTCTCTGCTATGTTTACTAATTAAAATATATAAAAATAAAAAACCGCTCTTCTAAAAGAGTGGTTTTTTGTTATAATAAGAGCTTTTTGTAACAATATATATTAAGTTTTATTAAGCTGAAGAACCTTGTAAATAGTATATTTTGCTTTTTTAGAATTTAAAATTGTATAAATTGAATATAATCGATTAAAACAACAAGAAAAATCTAATGCACTTTCAGATCAAGGTAAGAAAAGACTTGAATCATTGGAAAAAGAACTAAAAGGCAGAAATATTATAAATGACCGTGGAGAAGAAATGAAGAAATCCCAAAGTATTTGGGATAAAGGAAAGCCTGAACTTTCAGAAGTAGAGTATCAAAATAATATGTTGCTAATGGGAGGCATACAATCTTATCAGGAGAGTAAAGCACAGACTAGAAATACCTCACATTCAATTTTTGAATAAATATAAAAATGTATAAAAATTATGTAAAAAAGCCGGTATACACCGGCTTTTTTCTTCAAAAATATTAACAAGATATTTACAAATAATTTTCTCCGTGATAAATTAGACTATGCAGGTGTAATTGGTAGAAAAGCCTGCTGATAAAATCAACAAAAGCCGAAATATTTATGATTTTATCGAGTGTAGTAATATACCAAAAGGAGAAAATTATGTCACGTATTGGTAAAAAACCGATTGAAATTCCATCAGGAGTAGAAATCACGATTGATGGTCAAGTAGTTACGGCAAAAGGACCTAAAGGTACAGAAACAGTTACAGTACGTCCTGAAATTGCTGTAAAAATAGAAGATAATCACATTATCTTATCAAAAGTAGGTGAATCTAGAGAAACCGATGCTCTATACGGACTTTTCAGAACATTAGTTGCAAATGCAGTACATGGTGTAAAAGAAGGTTTTGAAAAGAAACTTGAAATTCAAGGTGTAGGCTACCGTGCAAATATGGAAGGTAAAAACTTAAATATGGCACTAGGCTATTCTCACCCTGTAATTATCGTTCCTCCGGAAGGAATAACTTTATCAGTAGAAGCAAATACAAAAATCTCAGTTAAAGGCTCAAATAAACAAACTGTAGGTGATGTAGCAGCTCTAATCAGATCAAAACGTCCACCTGAAGTATATAAAGGCAAAGGTGTAAGATACGAAGGTGAATACATCAGACGTAAAGCTGGTAAAGCTGGTAAGAAGTAATTCTAGACTAAAAGGCTGATTTGATGAGAGTATCTTTTTCAGGAATTTATGATATTCGTTTTCCCTACGGGACAAAAGACGAGTTCATAGATCAAAAGGCTAAAGAAGCACAAAATTATATAATAAAACAAGGGTATGCAATCCCTGGTAAGGTTAAAATTATAGATATAGCTGTAAAAGATTCTTTTAATGTCCAAAATACGGATAAAAAATTAGCTGATAAAGGTATAAGAGTTTCGTCCATAGTTGATAATCCTTGGGTATTATGCGATGTGTTTGAACATATTGATAAATCTTTAGGACAGCAGTATGTGGACAAAAGCAAGGTAGAATTAGTAATAGATAAGTAAATATAAAAGCCAACATGAGCCCTTGATACGGTTTTCAAGAAGGTTCGGGCGAAAGGAGATAAGAAAATGATTAAACAAGAAATCAGAAAACCGAAAGTTCAAAAAAGACACAAAACAATCAGATTGAAAGTTGAAGGAACAGCAGAATTTCCAAGACTTGCAGTATACAGAAGTACAAAACATATCTATGCTCAGTTGATAGATGATGTGAATCACGTAACTTTAGCATCAGCATCTTCAAATGATAAAGAATTAAGAGAACAACTTAAACATGGCGGTAATATAGAAGCTGCTAAAGTTGTCGGTGCTGAAATTGCTAAAAAAGCTAAAGTAAAAGGTATTGAATGTGTTGTATTTGACCGTGGCGGATTTTTATACCATGGTCGTGTAGCAGCTTTAGCTGAAGCAGCTAGAGAAGCTGGTTTGATGTTCTAATTTTGATCTAATAAACAAAAAAACAGACACCATATAAAACGGTGTCTGTTTTTTTGTTATTCCAAAATATTAGGAAAAATTAAAAGCGGAAACCAATTCCTGCTTCACCGTAGGAGGAACCTTCACTGAGGAAACATTTTCCGCTAAAGTAGAGCTCTTGTCCTTTATCATTTACTTTTTTAGCATATTCAGCTCTAGTACCTATAAAAGGATCAACTTTATTTAGTTTGGAATGTTCAATAGTGTTGTTTTCCAAGTTAAGTTTTGCAGAACTGTGAATATCAGCACCACCCATTAGTGAAAGGCTAAATCGTCTGTCTTCATCACAGCAGATATTTCTGGAAAATCCTAATTCCAAACCAGCTTTTAAAGATTGTTTAGGATCAATATCCGCAGAATATGTTATAGTATCATCAGATTCACATTGTACATCAAGTTTTGACTTGCCGAAAGCATTGGTGTAATCTGCCATTAATCCTAAATTGTATTGAGTGCAGTTTAGTTTTCCGAATTCAACCCCTGCATAAGCTCCTGCATTTACACCATGGCCATTCCCGATTAATCCAGCAGCATTACCCGACAATTTATATCCGATATCGGGGTTGTCGAAATCACCCTTTAGAGTACCTTCAAGTCCCAATTTACCAAAGTCCCTTGCTCCAAATCTAGCATAGCCTGCGTTAATTCCAACATTTCCATAATCACCCATTTTAAATCTCCTTTTTAAATTTCCCCAAAGTGTTTACTTATATATAAAGTTTTTTTTTATTTGAAAATTTACTTTTAGGTTGAGTATGAGTTTACAATTGTTAATATTAAAAAATAATTAATTAATAACTAAATCTTGTTGTTTTGTATTATCATTATAATAGAGGTAATTTAGACTATGGAATATAAAGATTATTATGAAATATTAGGTGTAAAACGAGGAGCGACTGATTCTGAGATAAAATCAGCATATAGAAAACTTGCCCGTAAATATCACCCAGATGTAAATAAAACAAAAGAAGCAGAAAGTAAATTTAAAGATATAAATGAAGCCTATGAGGTATTATCAGATAAAGCCAAAAGGCAACGATATGACAGCTTGGGTGCAAACTGGCAAGGCGGCCAAAGCTATACACCTCCTCCGGGTTTTGAACAATTCGGTTTTGGCGGACAAGGCGGAAATTACCAAAGTTTCAGCTTCAACGGTGAAGATTTGGGCGGATTTTCGGACTTTTTCAGTTCTTTATTCGGGGATATGATGGCAGGGGATGCTTCAGCAGGTAGAAGATCAGCCGGCTTCAGCGGGTTTGATTTTTCAGGTGCTCAGCAAGCTCAGTCATCAAGAGCTTCAAGACGTCAGCCAAAGTCTGAAGACCTTGATATGACTAAAAATTTAAATATAACACTTCAGGATATATTTGCTCAAAAGCCGATTACTGTTAAATTTTCCAATATGAAACGTTGTAATCAATGCCCTCCTGGCGGTGGGTATTGCTCAGCTTGTGGTGGAACCGGTATTATAAATGAGCAAAAGTCTATAAAAGTTAAACTTCCTGCTGAGATTAAGCAAGGTCAAAAAATAAGAGTTAAAGGTGAAGGTAAGACTGATGAATACGGTAATAAAGGTGATTTATATTTAATAATTAATATAAATGACGCCGAATACCAAGTAGATGGATATGATTTAACTAAGGATATTGAAATCACTCCGCCTGAAGCTGTTTTGGGTGCAAAAAAAGAAATTAAAACTCTACATGGAAACATAAATATTAAAATTCCGCCTAAAACATCTTCTGGACAAATGCTAAGACTTAAAGACTTAGGACTTCCTAAAAAAGGCGGTGGATTTGGAAATTTAAATGCTAGAATTAAAATAGTCATACCTAAAAATCTAAACGATAAACAAATTGAATTGTATAAGCAAATTCAACAATTAGCGTGATGATTTAAACAAAGGTCGTGAGATAAAGTTTTGCGAGGATTAACGTTAGTAGAATTTTATAATGGCTTAGCTTTGCTCCTCAATGAACGAAATTGTAAGTAGTTAAAGTATATTCTGGTATGGCTTCTTTTGTTAAGTATTGTAACAAAAAAACATATTTTTGAAATTGAGTAAATCTAAAATACTTTATATTTGTAAGAGAGTAATAAAAAATATAAGGAGAGATGATATGACTTTTTTAGCAATTGATTCACAAAAGAGCTTATTTACTTTGCAAAAAAGCCAATTACAATTTGAGCAAACCTTGATTATGAACCAAGCTAACTGGGTTGCAAAAGAAATGGGCAACAGAGCAGAAGAATTAGGTACGAATGGTGATATTGACAATGATCCATATTATATTACCTTACAAAAGCAAGAGGAATATTTGACGACAAGACAAAATACTTTGGATACTCAAATATCACTTTTGGATAATGAAATTTCAAGTATGAAGACTATGGTCCAAAACAATATCAAGTCAAGTTGCAGTTTGAACTTAATTGGTGGTTAGTACTGACTAATCAGTTATTACCAAATTTTTCAAATAATTCAACTGTGTTGGACATTAACATAGCTATTGTCATTGGACCAACACCTCCAGGTACTGGTGAAATATATGATGCGACGGAAAACGAATTTTCAAAATCAATATCTCCTCTCGTTTTTCCGTTTTCATCTTTGAAAATTCCTACATCAATAACTACACAACCTGATTTTAACATATTTTTTCCAATAATTTTTCCCCCTACAGCAGAAATTAATATATCTGCTGTTTTTGTTATTTCAGCAAGGTTTTTTGTTTTGCTGTGGCATATTGTAACCGTTGCGTTACGGTTTAAAAGCATTTGCGAAAGGGGTTTGCCTACAATATTAGATCGTCCTACAATTACGGCATGTTTGCCTTCGATAGGAATTTTATATTCATCAAGTAAACGAATAATTCCGCGTGGAGTACAAGGATATACGTAAGGTTCCTCCCCTGCAAAAAGTCTGCCAAAATTGTATGGGGTAAACCCATCTACATCTTTTTTAGGCGAAATTGAATTAATTACTTTATTTTTATCTATGTGCTCAGGTAATGGTAATTGTACTAATATCGCGGTTATAGTTCTATCCTCATTTAGTTCTTCAATTTTTTTGATAAGAATACTTTCTTCTATATCTTCGGGATAGTTGATTACTATTGAATTTATTCCAATATTTTCCGCTGTTTTCTTTTTGTTGTTCACATAAATTTTACTAGCTTGATTTTCACCTACCAAAATTACAACCAAAGTTGGCTTATTGTTTGACTTTGAAAGATGAGATTTTATTTCTTCAAGTATTTTATTTTTTAAACTTTTTCCATCTAAAATTACTGTCATTTTGCCTCAATTCTTTATTTGCGGAAGGTTAAGCCTAAAATAGAATTGTTTGATTGCTTCCTCAACGACTTTGGAATCTCTTGTGATAGAATTTGTTTTTAGGTTTTCATCAAAAGGTATTACACCTAAAATATCCAGCTGATATTTGTTCAAAAGTCCGTATATGGAAGCAATTTCGTTATTTTCAACCTTATTTATTACGACACCCAATTGTCCGCCTGCTGAATATTTTGAACTAAATTCTTCAATACGCTTAGCCAGATGTGCACTTTCATCAGTTGGATTTGCAACAATTATTGTTGTATCAATGTCTGTATCTACTAATTGATTTAGGTATTTTAAGTCGAATTCACAGTCAAAAATTACTATATCATATCTTTCCAATAATTTCAGTACGGCATCATTAATTTGACCTGTAATCGGGCAGCGACAGTCTTTAGAGCCTACAAACCAAGAGACTATGATATCTACATTATCACAAATAGGAACGACAATATCTTCCATTGCCCATTCTACAAATTCCTGCTTGCTCATACCCTCGGGAATACCTGTTTTATATTCGTGTTTACCGCTTCTTATACCGTAAATTGTATTTCTTATGTCAAGTCCGAAACTGTGTCCAAGTTCACTTGATAGGTCATTGTCAAATAATAAAATTGATTTTTCAGGAAAAAGATCTTGAAAAATTCTTAAAAATGCTTTTGTGATTGTTGTTTTTCCGCTTCCGCTTTTGCCTGTAATTGCCAGTTTAACTGTCAAAGTTGTATATCTCCTTTAGTTTTACTGATAATAATTTAGTCAAATCCATTGCCTTTTCTGCTAATTCTACCGGTAATATTCCGGCTCCGCAGGAGGGTGTAATTAGTGAATTTTCTATTATAAGTTTCTCATCAATTCCTTTATTAGTCAAATATTTTACAGCTGTTTGAAACTTTTCGGTCAAATTTTCTAAATTAATTTTTTTAAGTGCAGCTTTATCAAGGGTTGGTACTATGCCCCAAGCTATTTTCCCGTTGTTTTGAAGGAATGAGTTAATTTCTTTGCTAAAAAGACTTATGTTTTCTGCATATGAGTATGCATCAAAATTTATTATATCTATATTCGCTTTTAGTGGGATTGTCCAATTGCATTTTCCGCAGCAATGTATTGCAGAAATACCTCCGTTTGATTTAATAGCTGTTGATATTTCTATAAGCATTGATAAAATATCGTTTTGGGAAATACTCATATAAGCAGAGGTGCCTAATTGTGAAAGCGTTGGCTCATCTATAAATATAATAGGTGTTGTATTGGGGCTTGCTAATTTTATTTGTCTGATTTGCCAAAGAGCTTTTATTGTAAGGGTTTTTACAATAATTTCCCTTAATGTGTCATCATAAATTGCAGCTGTCCCGTTTTTTGTGCAAAGTGATGTGGCAAGTGTAAATGGACCTACTATTTGTCCTTTTGCATAATTGGGGCGTGTTTTACTTAGAATTTCCAAATATTTTTTGAACGCAATTGTTTTGGTTATTTCATATTTTTTTATTTTTTCATCAGCTATATTTTCAGTGATACTTTCATAATCATTGAAGAAAATTTCTAAGTCGTCAAAGAAATTATCATAATCTGTATCCAAATAAATTTTATTTTCATCATAAAAAAACGAGGGCATTTTTTCCAAAAATTGAAAAATCATGTCCTCATTTTTATTGATTTTTACCATTTGTGGCCAAAAAGGAATATTTGAAAAATCCTTTTTGATCAAATTTATAGCATCTTCAACGTTTGTATGAGGAAGTGAGCCAATTGCTGTACATTCCAGTGTTAAGTTTTGTCTTTTATCCAAAATGTATATTCCTCATTCAAAGTATTTTATACTAAATATTATTCTTCTGTTGTTTCTTCGGTTTCTTCAACTACAGATTCTTTAACAATTTCTGATGCTGTTACTACAACAGAGATTTCACATTTAACTTTTGAAGTTAATTTGATTAACATTGTATATTCACCGATTTTGTTAATAGGTGCATTCAATGTAACATTTTTTCTGTCAACTTCAATACCTGATTTTGCAAGTAATTCTTCTGTTAATTTTTTCGTTGTGATAGTACCGAATAATTTTCCTGATTCACCTGCTTTAGCTGACAATTCAAGTGTACCTATTTTTTCTAATTTTTCAGCTTTTTCTAATGCTTCTTTGTGAAGTTTTTCTTGTTTAGCTTTAATTCTTGCAAGATTTTGTTCTCTGTTTTTTAATGCTCCGTCTGTTGCAATTTCTGCTGCATCTTGAGGAAGTAAAAAGTTTCTTGCATAGCCATCTTTTACGTTTACGATATCACCTGCTTCACCAAGGTTTTGAACGTCTTTTTTTAATATAACTTGCATTTTAAAATTCTCCTTTAACTACTTATATTTCAATGCGTAAATTTATGCTACTACAAACATAACCTATTGTCGATAGTTTTTTATAAATTGTTAAGCTGTGGTTATAAAATATATTAACATGATAAATTTATATGTTATTATAAATGTGGAATTATTATTAATGAGGTAAATAATGACAAAAGTATCTGTGATAATGCCGGTATTCAATTGTGAAAAGTATTTGAGAGCATGCTTAGAAAGTCTTTTGGGGCAAACATTGAAAGAAATTGAAATAATTTGTGTAAATGACGGCTCACAGGATAACTCTTTGAAAATTTTGCAGGAATATGCACAGAATGATTCCAGGATAAAAATAATAGATCAGCATAACCAAGGAGTAAGTATAGCAAGAAACAATGCGATTAAGTTAGCTAAAGGAGAATTTATCGGTTTTGTTGATGCTGATGATTTAATAGATTTGGATTATTTTGAAAAGCTCTACAATGCTGCTGTCAAAAATGATTGTGACATTGCTGCAGCAGGAATTAAATGGGTATCGAATAACGGAGAGCTTGATAAAATTGATTTAAAATTTAAAAAGTTTAAAATTTATACTAAAACTTCCGAAAAATATAAAGTAACTAATGTTGCTAAAAAAGCATATATATGGAATAAAATATATAAAAAGGAACTTTTTGATAAATTCGAAACAGTTTTTGAGCCGGGAATATGTTATGAAGATATGATGTTCAGTCATAGAATACTTCATAATTCACGCAAGTTAATTACGGTTCCTAATGTTTTTTATTATTACAGATTTAATCCTCTATCTTTAGTAAGAACGGATTCACCTGAGAAAAAGGCTGATTTTAAAAAAGAAATTCTAAAAACTATAGATTACGTTAAGAAACACAATATTAAAGTGGATTTAGCTAAATATTATTGTAAAAATGTAAAAGTTGTTAAGTTTATCGGAATACCTATATTGAGAATTAAAAATTGGGATTATTATTCAATATATTACTTATTTAGAGTAATTCCTATATTGAGAGTTCCTACTAAAAATTATTTCTAACGTATAGCAGGGAAAAGATATTTTACACCGTCATCGCTACGCCAGCGGATATAACCTGTTTTAGGGGTTCTGTCCAAGTCTACAACTGTCACTAAAGCCCAATTGCCTCTTATTACGTTTAATTTTATATATTCAGGGTGATTAAGTTCTGATACTACTTGAGATTTATCTTCGGTCTGTGCTCTTAGAAAATTGCAACTTTCAGGAGCATCTTTCAATCGAATCAAGCCGTATTTTCTGCCATAGGTGTTGTAAAAATTTATCCAAGTCATAAATTTATACGGATCGTCTTTTTTTAGCCAACCGCTTTTGTTATTTTTATTATCGTATATTAGCTTTACCCAATCTTCATTTTCATCACTTACAGCCATAAGTGCAAGAGATTTTGAGCCTATAAATACTGAAAAAACATCGTCAAAAGATAAATTTTCGGGGGTAATTGTATCTTTAGTCCAATTAATTTTTTGGACAATAGGTGATTTTTCATCAGGTGCCTCATGTAATTCTATAGAATTTGACACCTGATAAAAACCGTAGGTTTTTGTGTGCAGATTAGTAGAATATTGCGGGATTACGTCTGCACAAAAGACCGGTATTGAAGTTATCAGCATAAGAAATAATATTCCTATGATTTTTTTAAGCATAATTACTCCCTGAAAGTTATGTCAGCGTAAGTTTTTTTGAGTTTATCACGGACTGAATTCATTTGTTTATCAATGATTTCATCAGTTAATGTAGCATTTTCATCTTGCATTTTAATTCTAAATGCAACACTTTTGTATCCCTGTTGGATATGCTCTCCTTGGTATACATCAAAAACTTCACTGCCTTTGAATATATTTTGCTGAACAGCTCCTTTAATTGTTCTTTGGATATCGTCAAATGAAGCATCTTGATTGATAATAAATGCCAAATCCCTTCTTACTTCAGGGAATTGTGGAAGTCTTTTATATCGAGGTGTCTTTTCTTTAATTATTGAAACTACTTCATCAAGATCAAGTTTGAATATAAACGCATCTTGGTTTAGTTTTAATTTATCTTTCAAAATCGGGTGAATTTGTCCGAAATAGCCGATTGGTTTTGGAGTTTTTCCTAATAAAGTTATCACAGCGGTCTTGTATGGGTGAAGGACTGTATGAGATTTAGCTAATTCTGTTTTTTCAATCGGTAGGAGTTTAATACGTTTTGATATTTCTAATTCTTCAAAAAGTTTTTCCATAATACCCTTTACGGTATAGAAATCAACTTCAGCCGTTTTTTGCCACAAAGAATTTTCAATATTACCGGTGATAAGGCCTGCAAGAGTTTTTATTTCTTTTACTCCTGAGAATTTTTCATCAGCTTCTTTTTCAAGATAGTATGCCTTACCTATTTCGTAATTCCATATATTTTTTTGACCGTTATCAAAATTATATTTCATAACATTTAAAATACTTGCAATCAAAGTCTGACGAAGCATTGTAAAATCTTCGCTTGCGGCATTTTGGACAAATACAGCTTTATTCTCGTCATAAGGAATCATAAATTTATCAAGCAGTGGTTTCCCGATTAAAGAGCTGGTCTGAATTTCATTTAATCCGCAGCCGAGCATTATTTGATGAATTTTATTTATAGCCCTTTCTTCCAGTGAAATTTCAGGTAACTGAACTTTTTGCGGTAAAGTCGGAGCTATTTTGTCGTATCCGTTAATTCTTGCAATTTCCTCAATCAAATCAATTTCTCTAGTTACGTCATAAGCTCTGAAAGACGGAACTAAGAATTTTGCAGCACTTTCGTTTCCGCCCAGCTTTTTGAAACCTAAATTTTCCAAGATATTTATACATCTTTCAGGAGCAATTTCCACTCCCAAAATTCTTTTTACTTGCGGATATCTTAGGGTAATTTCTATCGGCTCAAGTTTATTTTTACCTGTTTCTACAACACCTTCAATTTTAGCATCGGCAAGCTCTGCCATCAATTGCATAGCTCTCATTAGAGCAGGTCTTACGGCTTCAATATCGACTCCTCGTTCAAATCTTGAGCAGGCTTCACTTTTATATCCTACGCTGTGAGAACTTTTTCTGTTGCTTGCAGGTGTAAAATAAGCGGCTTCAAGAGCGATAGCTTTTGTATTATCATCAATTTCAGAGTTTTCACCACCGAATACCCCCGCAAGACATACGCCTTTTTCTTTATCTGCAATAAGAACGCTGTCATGTGTAAGAGTTCTTTCAACTCCGTCAAGGGTAACTATTTTTTCACCCGGAGTTGCTCTTCTTACGCAAAGATATCCGTCCAATTTATCAAGATCAAATGCGTGGAATGGTGTACCGTATTCAAGCATTACGTAATTTGTAATATCAACTACGTTATTTATTGCACGAACTCCTGATGCTATAAGTCTTTTTTGCATCCACTCAGGTGATGGCTTAATTTTAATGTCTTTTAAAACTCCGATTGAATAATATTTGCAAACATCATCATCTTTAATTTCTACTTTGAATTTATCAGTTGATAAATCTCTAGTGCATTCAATCGGTGAAAATTTAAGAGGTTTATTGAATATAGCACACAATTCTCTGGCAATCCCTATTACAGACATTTGATCCCCGCGATTGGCAGTGGGTGCTACGTCGATTATGTAATCTTTTTCAAAGCCTAAAACATCTTCTGCATTTTCACCTATTTTTACATTCGGGAAAATTCTGTTAAGTATTAAAATACCGTCTTCTTCTTGATATCCGCGTTCAGCGACTCCGAGCTCATCAGCAGAGCAAAGCATTCCCTGTGATTCTACACCGCGAATGACAGCAGGAGTAAGAGTAAACATTTCACCGGTTTTTCTGTCAAGCACTTGGCTTCCTACGCTTGCATAGGGTACGATTTGACCTTCTTGAATATTTTGAGCTCCACATACGACGGTTTTCAGGCCTGAACCTGTATTTACAGTTACAAGATGAAGTCTGTCTGAATTTGGGTGATTGTCTATTTTTTCAATTTTTACTGTTTTAATGTTGGTAAATTTAGGTCTGACCTCCTCTACAGCTTCGACTTCAAGTCCGCTCATTGTAAGCTCATGTGCTATTTGTTCAACTTCTATATCTGATAAATCAACAAATTCGTTTAACCAGTTTAATGATACTTGCATTTTCTTTAATTCCCTCTTAACTTTCTATTTTCTCTTGATTTTAGTATATAACAAAGAAAAAGCAATGTAAAATTTTAACTGATTTAAATATGTAGATAGTTAAATATTTATCTTAATCCTCTTAATCGCATTTTGTCTTTTTTTTCCAAGAAAGATTGGAGCAGTGTAAGTAGTCCATGTTTTCATTATAAATTATTCATAGGCACAACTTTCTTCCATATTGAGTTCTATTTTTTGACAATAGTTTGCCTCCAAGGGTAATCAGATTTAATTTCCCAGCCGTCGTATTCTATTAATCTTGTGCAGGTATGACGTTTGTTTTCAATACTGTTTTCTGGATCGTCCCAATTTCCGTACTTACAAGATTCAAGTAATTCCTCCCTTGTCATTCGGTGGGCTTGTATATGTGATGTTATAAATTCAGCCTTGTTAGTATCAGTTTTTAATATTTCAAATAAAAAAGAATTCCGACCATCAAATACATTTTTATTTGGGGTATTTTCATCTGCACAATATTTTAATTCTGTGCAGTAAAAAATATATACAACACCCACACCATTATATCCCACAAAACCGCTTCCATCTATTAGACCTACTTGGTAGAAAGTATTATCCAATTTTTTTTGACTAATCGTTTGAAGATGCTTGCCTATGTATAGATTATACCACTTTTCAAAGCCATCACTTGTTTTGTGTTCGGCGGTTGGTAACCATTCGATTAATTCTCCATAATCTTTTGAAGTTAATGTAATAGCTTGCTGCATTAATGAGTAGAATTTTTTAAGTTTATTAGCTGTTACAACCTTTTGGTACTTGTCAATAATAATACCTAAAGTCATAGCCGCGATAATCCCAATAATACCGAGCGTAATCAAAACTTCAGCCATCGTAAAAGCTGATGAATTGGGGACTAATGACCTTTTATAGCCCCCCCCCCCCTAGCTGTAATTCCCTCATAGTCATATTTTTAGCCCCTTTCGTACTTTAAAATAATAACAGAATAACTACAATTTATTTTACCACACTTTTAAAATATATGCAATGCTTTGATTGTTACCAAAGTTAACGGAATTCTTGCCAACAATCATGTTTGTGAGATAATTTTAATGAAGCTAAATATAAAATAGCAGAAGTACACAATATATAAAAAAGGAAAAAAGAAAATGGCAAGAAAAACTCCATTGGAAAAAATCAGAAACATTGGTATTGCCGCTCACATTGACGCCGGCAAAAACAATACAACCGAGCTTATCTTGTTCTACACCGGTAAAACTCACAAAATCGGTGAAGTTCACGACGGTGCAGCCGTAACAGACTTTATGGAACAAGAACGTGAAAGAGGT
>CASGAK010000044.1 GCA_949299435.1 uncultured bacterium | reverse complement strand
GGGCGTTAAATGCCCTCAAAGTGGTTTTTTATACACCCCTTGATGAGTGTTATTCCCCACACCACTCTTTAATAAAAAAGGTATCCGTTACTTCAACCAGTGAGGTCGACCTATGGATACACTTATTTTGCTGCGGTTAGAAACATTCGTAAAGCTGATAGAAAAAATGCTTTACATTTCAGTTGTTGTCGGTGTGGTATGTCTGCAAAATATTATTTGGACTAATCCTATTTTAGCTGAGGACTTACGTTTGGCACATCATAGCACAACTGTAGTTGATGAGCAGACATTAAAAGAAAAAATAATGCTTGAATTATCACCTGAACTTAGAAAGCAAAAGTTTGATGAAAGTATAAAAGCAAAATATCCTGGGGCTCAAATTATTGATGTTGTAGATGGGGTAAAACATATTAAATTAACAAAATATTATAGTGGCAGACCTGTAAGAATTAATCTTGTGGAAGTTGATTTAAAAGTAGCTTCAAATATTCAAGTGCAGCCGCTACTATCAAATTCGCAGCAGTTGCAAAGCCGTAGGACTATTTCTAATATTGCAAAAGATAAAAATCTAATAGCTGCTGTCAATGGTACTTATTTTAAGCCTCAGACTGGTGTACCGCTTGGCACGTTGATGATAGACGGGAAAGTCTATACAGGACCTGTATATGACAGAGTTGCTATGGGAATTTTTGATGACGGGTTTGATGTTGCAAGAATACAGTTGAATGCGAGTATCGAAGGCAGCGGAGTAAAAGTTAAAGTGGATAACATTAATCAGCCGAGAATGCTTTCTACTTATGTACTTGTATACACTCCGGAGTGGGGTAAATATTCACCCTATGCTCCGAAGTATGGAATGAGTTTGAGGGTTGCGGAGGGGAAAATTACTAAAGCCTCCGCTAACCCGCTCGATATTCCTGAAAACGGGTATGTTATTTCAGGGCCAAAAAAACTTTTGCAACCTTTATTGAAAGATAAAAATGTTAAATTAGATATAAAAACAGTGCCTGAGTGGAAAAACGTAAGACACATAATCAGCGGTGGGCCGTATTTAGTCAAAGATGGTGAAGTCTTTGTAGATATGACAGCACAAAAGCTCGGTGCAATAGGTGGTCGTAACCCGCGTACTGCTATCGGGTATACTTCTGATCATAATTTAATTCTAATGGTCGCTGATGGTCGGGAAGGAAGTTCAATTGGTATGACCTTGATGGAGCTTGCTAATTTTATGAAATCAATTGGCTGTATCGGTGCGATTAATTTAGATGGTGGCGGCTCTACGGTTATGTATGTGAACGGGCAAGTTGTAAATAAACCCCAAGTCAAAGGGGGGATACCGCTTTCAAATGCCTTTGTGTTGACTGAAAATGTTGATAATATAGCTTCTGATGATCTTAGTGAATAGTAATTTTATACCTATGCTCTTATATAAGTTATAGTTCTTACTCAACCAGCACCTCCCTGCTTATTACCTTAGCAGGGTTTTCTTTATTTTAGTAAATCAGGGATTGACGGAGCTTAATTTAACACTTTGTACAAATTGGTTAATTTTTTGTATAGCCACAGAAAACTTATGGTCTGATATTTTGGTCTATTATTTCAGATACCCAAGGAATTCTGCTGTACAATCCCATAAATGAGGTAATAGCTAAATAAAAAAGCAAAATATAAATGGCTGTTTGGATAATCGAATATCCGAAAATAAAAGGGGAATTAAAAAATAACGCAATTTGAGCGGCTAAAATATTAATCAGCGGAATAAAACTTAAAAGGTTGAGAATAAACCCTAATACAAGACATAGCAGTACATATCCTATTGATATAAATATTGACTGAAAAATGTGGTATTTAAGAAAATCAGTAGGGTAAGTTCTTCTGATTAGTGTAATTATAAGAAAAATAAACCCGACAAACCCCATTGTTAAATAGCTTAGAGCTGCTACTACACGTTCAATTAAACAGGGTTTATGATTCTCATGATACATCTTTATGCACTTTCCAGCTCGCCATTACGCTTTTTGTCAATGTATTCATCTAATACTTGAATATATACAAGTTTATGCTCATCATTGTCAGGCTCAATTTTTATCGCTGCACGATATGAAGCTATTGATTTTTCAATTTCGTTTTTCAAATAGTGAGCATTACCCATTAGCATATATGTCTGAGCATCATTGTGTGAAACTTTAAGAGCTTGTTTATATAAATCCATAGCATCATCAAGTCTGTTAAGGTTTGTATATAGATTTGCCAAAAGCAGGTATGCATTAATTTCTTTCGGATTTGCGTTAATAGCTCTTTTATACATTTCAATTGCTATATCATTTTCTTTAAATTCTGACAGTGCTATTGAATAGCAAATATATGCTTTATAGTTATCCCCTTCCATTTTGAGAGCTTTTTCAAAGTAATTATATGCCTTTTCACGCTCTTTCATAAGCGTAAGAGTATTTCCTATGCAAATAGCCACTATTTTGTTATCAGGGTTTAATGCAAAAACTTTTTTATACAATACTAATGCTGTTTCATAGTCAAATAATTTGAAACAAACATTTCCCATATCCACTAAAGCGGTAATATTTTCAGGATCCAGTGAAAGAGCCTTTTCATAATATGCTCTTGCTTCTACGTATTCTTCAAAGTCTTGGTATAAAAGTGCAATCGCATTATAAATTTCAGGATTTGAAGAACATAAATCTATCGCTCTGTTGTAATAGAACAAAGCTTTTGAAAAATTCTTCCACTCCGCAAATACATTACCAATGTTATAATAAATAATATAATTTTTCGGATTCAGCTCTAGAGCTTTGTTGTAATAAGAAAGTGATTTTCTGAAATCCCTTTCATAGAACCACATTGTGCCCATTCCGATTAATGCTTCGACATCATTCGGTGATATCGCTAAAAGACTTTCTAATACCGACATAACTTTATCATAATCTTGCTGTTCCAAGTACAGTTTAGAAAGTCTGTGGTACAACTCAATATTTTGCGGCTCTTTTGCCATTGCTAGAATAGCATCTTCTATTTGTCTGTCTAATTCTTTTTTCTTTATATCTTCCATGTCTTATATTTTAACCTATAACTGTAATTTTGCAAAAATATTTAGAAATGTAACGGGCATGAATTTCATACCCGTTAGCACTTTAATTTTTATTGTACTTAGAAAACTCTTTAGAGTTTGCTCTCCATTCATCTTCAGGAATACTGAATGCGTTATTCCAAAATTTTTCTATAGCATAAGTTTCTCGCTCATCTTTATGTAGAATATGTACTACAACATCTCCGTAATCCAGTAAGTTCCATCTGTTTTTGACATCATTTTCAAACCTTAGAGGTGGTCTGTTTAGTTCTTTTTTTGTACGATCTTTGACTGTTTCCATCAATGCCTTTACATGTGGAGTGGAATCCCCTGTGACTATTACAAAATAATCAGCTAAAGATGATACATGGCTTATGTTTAATATTGAAATATTTTTTCCTAGCTTGTCATCTAGCATTCCGGCAATAATGCAAGCAAGTTTATGTGAATCTAGTTGTTCCAATTTTATACGTCCTATTCTATTAAATCTACTCGGCGTTTGTGTCTTCCGCCTTCAAACCCTGTTTTTAACCAAATATCAACTATATCTAAAGCTAGGTGTTCACCTATTACACGTTCACCTAGACAAAGAATATTTGCATTATTATGAGCCCTTGATACTCTTGCAGAATATGTATCTCCGCAAAGAGCTGCTCTAATGCCGCGGACTTTATTTGCAGCAATAGACATACCTATTCCTGTGCCGCAGACTAAAATTCCGCGATTTGATTTGCCTGATATAACTCTTTCACAGACTGCTCTTGCAATTTCAGGGTAATCACATGCTTCTTTTGTATGTGTTCCTAAATCTACATAGGGAATATTCCTTGCTTTTAGGTAATCTATTATTTTCTCTTTATATTCATATCCCCCATGGTCTGAGCCGATTGCAACTTTTAAATCTTCCATATAAACACCTCTTTCATTAAAAAAAATAAGAACACTTGTACTTATTTATTCTATGTTCTTATTATAAAGGTTTTTATACTATCTTGCAAACCTTTCAGATATTTATGTTACAAATTTTTTACTCAATGATTATATAGTTTTTATAAAATTAAGCTAAGTAATTGCCATCATAGCTGGGATCGGATTTGGCAGCCTCTATTTGTTGCAAGACTTCTTCGGGAGTCTTTGCTGTAAAGATTTTTTCTTCTCCGCTGCTTGTTTTAACTGTTTTACTAAATTCTCCGTTTGATCCGACTTTTATTTCATTTGAAGCACAAAACTCTTTTTGTTTGCTTATTTCTTCTTCTTTTTCTTTTTTTGCTTCTCTGATATCTTCAAGAGAACTTGCTTTTATTGTCTGTGTTTGGCCAAAAACATCTTTAATACTTGCTGTATATGTGCCATCGTCATTTTTCTCAATACCTTCACTGTAAAGTGCTGCACGTTCTTTTAATTCTTTGTTTTCAGCCAGTAATTTCTCATACCTTGCAGTTGCTGCTTCTTGTTTCTTTTTAATTTCAGCCAACTGTGCTTCTTGTTTTTCTGTAAGTTCTATATTAGAAGCTGTTTCTTCAAGCTCAGGGGTTTTAGTTTGACCAGTAAATGCACTCAAAATAGCTCCGCCGATTGTTGCTACACCACCAAGACCAAGCATCCATTTTTCACCTTTTGTAAGCCCTGGATCGTAATATCCAAAACCTGCACCGTAGTCAAATCCACCGTACATACCAAATGGCATTGTATTATAACCATAGCCAAAACCGCCGCCATACATGCCAAAAGGCATCGGGCTATAGCCTGAGCCATAGTTGTTATATATTTTTTCGGTGTGGATATTGATGTTAGGTTTTCTGCCTAAATCTAATCTTCCGACTGGTACTGTATAGTGGTTTCGACCAACCATCCATGACATTTGTGTATCTCCTGAGGTTATCTGCTATTCTTCTTTTTCATTTTCAGCTTTTTGTTGTTCTGCTACAGCTTTAGCTGCGTCTATTGCATCTTGTTCTGTTTCATAGTGTGTTCCATTTGGTAATGGTTCTCCATTGAGTGTGCCAATCCAATAGCTGCCTTGCTGTTGGGCTCCGCTTTGGTATACTTCATGTTTTGCAAGTGTATATTCGACTGTTTTTACATTTTGTTCATTTTGGGGTTTGATTGTATAATTAATATTGCCTATTTTAATTTTGTTTGGAAGCTGAATTTCTCCAACTTTTAGTGCTTTTCCTTCAAATATTTTATTTGCTATTTCTTTAATTTCACTATTTGTTAAGGTATGTCCGTCTTCTGCTTTATACATGCCTGCAACTATATTAAATCCTGTGTGTCCTTCGTATTTTCCGTTTTCTTTTTTCTTAGCTGTAACATTAAATGGTGTCGTAAGCTGTGTTTTAACTTCTTCTGCACCTACTGTATACTCCATAGCTGCACGTTTTCTTGCTGCAATTTCATCAGCTTGAGATTGCATTCTCGGATTTTGTTTTCTTAGTTTTTCATTTTCATCTTCTATAGTTTCGATTTTTTCGTTTAGTGTATCAATTTTTTCTTCCAAATTATCTAATTGTGCTTGAAAAGCATCATCATTTTGAGTAACAGGTTTTTCATCATTTTGAACTTTAGCTTCTTCATTTCCGCCAAAAATTGCACCTAAAATAGCTCCACCTATTGTTCCTATTCCGCCTAGTGCGAGCATCCATTTTTCACCTGAGGTAAGTCCTGGATTATAATATCCCCAATTACCATAATTCATCATAGGAAACATCGCTCCACCATAATTGTTGTGCACTTCTTTATGGTAGATATTTATTGAGCCGCTGCCTCTGTATCCTGACCATTGGCCTGCTCTAAAAGGTTGTCTTCCTATGGGGTATCCACACATGGTACTCTCCTTTTATAACTTCTTATATATATAAAGTATATATTTTCTTATATATTGCATGTTTATTAAATAATTTTACAATACTTAATATTTATAGAAGTTATATTTTTAATATACCCAAAAAGTCTTTGTTTATTTCATTTTAATTAGATATCCAGGCTGGAGAATAACTGAAGACTTGAGGCATTGTTCAATTTGGGGTAATCATTAATATCGTGGTTTTTAAGGAAGTTTATTGCTTCATAACGGGCTTTTTCCAAAATTTCCGCATCTCTTACTATATCTGAAATTATTAAATCGGGTAATCCGCTTTGTCTTGTGCCTAAAAATTCTCCGGGGCCTCTTAGTTGTAAGTCTTTTTCAGCTATTACAAATCCGTCATTTGTTTGAGTCATAATTTCTAATCTTTCACGTGTTTCTTGAGAACGTGAACTGCTTACCAATATACAATAGGATTGAAGGCTGTTTCTTCCAACTCGGCCTCTCAGCTGGTGTAATTGGCTAAGTCCGAATCGTTCGGCATTCTCGATTACCATAACTGTTGCATTGGGTACATCTACTCCTACTTCTACAACGGTCGTCGCGACAAGTATATTATATTTTTTATTCTTAAAATCTTTCATTACTTGATCTTTTTCATCATTTTTGAGTTTCCCATGTAAAAGACCAATTTTATATTCAGGAAAGACCTCATTTTGTAATTTTTCGGCTTCTATAGTTGCGGCTTTTGCTGAGAGTGTTTCACTTTCTTCAATCAGGGGATACACAATATAGGCTTGTCTGCCTGAGGTTATTTCTTTTTTTATTAAATCATAAACTGATTTATGGGAGGAGGTCAGAGATGTTTTTATAGGTAATCTTCCCTTGGGCATTTCATCTATTATTGTTAAATCTAAATCACCATGTACAGTTAATGCAAGGGTGCGAGGAATAGGTGTTGCAGTCATTGTCAGCATTTGCGGGTTTTGGGATTTCTTTTTTAGAATATTACGTTGTTTTACACCGAATCTGTGTTGTTCATCTACAACTATTGCTCCCAGGTTATTAAAATCTGTTGTGTCTTGTATCAGTGCATGGGTGCCTACGGCAATATTTGTTTGTCCGTTGAGAAGGTCTGTTTGAAATTTTTCGCGAATTTTTTTACTTTGACTGCCTAAAAATAAACCTACACTTAATCCTAGTGGAGTCAGCCAGTTGATAAGATTATTATAGTGTTGTTGGGCTAAAATTTCTGTAGGAGCCATTAATGCTCCTTGATAACCATTTTCTACACCTGCAAGCAGCATTATGCATGCGACCACCGTTTTTCCGCTGCCGACATCTCCTTGTAGAAGTCGTGCCATGGGTTTTTCTGAATTTAAGTCATTTAATATTTCATTTACGGCTCGTTTTTGTCCGCCTGTTAGTTCAAATGGTAAGCTGTCAATAAATTTTTGAACTAGTCCGTCACGTTTGATTTTTAAAGCTAAGGCTGAATGTTTATTGTTTTCATTCCGCAGTCTTACCATTTTTAATTGGATTATAAAAAGTTCTTCAAATATAAGACTAAATCGTGCTTTTTCCAATAGTTCTTGGTTCTCAGGAAAGTGGATTTGTTCTATGGCTGCTTTTTTATCGAGCAAGTTATATTTGTTTTTTAAATACTCAGGTAAAATGTCTTCTATTGAATCTTTATAAAGTTGAATTGCATTAAAAATTGCTTTACGAAGTGTTTTAACATTTAGGTTTTCGCATACGGTATAAATTGGTACAATTCTTGCAATATTCAAATTTGAATTGCTGTTTTCTAAAAATTCACCTGTCATAATTGAATATGAGGGTTTATCAAAAGTTAATTTGTGGTCATAGTTATTTAATTTTACTGTGCCTGACACCATAATACCAGCATTTACGGGAAATTGAGCTTTGGTTCGTTCAAGGGTAAATCTGTTTCCTTTTGATTGAAAAAATCCTAATTCAATGTATCCGCTTTCATCAGCTATTTTTACCTTTACAACTGATAGATTATTTTTTGAATTGAATGCAGAAACTGATTTTATATATCCGAAAACGGTTGTGGATTGTCCTTCTTGTAGGTTTTTAATTAACGTTCTGCTTGAGTAATCAATATGTTTTCTTGGCAGGTAAAAAATTAAGTCTTGGGCGGTGTAAATTCCAAGTTTATTAAGTTGATAGGCAACTTTAGGTCCTACCCCTTTTACATAGGTTACATCAGTTTGCGACGGTGATTTAGGTTTATTGGTTGGGAGTGCATTTTGCGGTTTTATTGTTGTTTCTTGAGAGATTTCTGATTTAATAACTTTTATCAAATGTTCAATAGAGCGGCGTCTTTCCGGAACTGAGGCACAGGGATAATGTTCAAATGTTTCTGCAATTACTGCCCATTTGGGATTTTTTTTTGATAGTTTATAGTATTTTTTTGCTTCTGTTGTTATAAATTTTGAAAAACACTGATTTTTCCCATGGATATCAATGTAGCGGTGTTTAATTTCTACATCAATAGCTTTTTTAAGTTTTTCAGTATCTTCTAGCATAACCAAAGTATAGCATAAAAAGGTCAGCTAAATTTATTTAGCTAGAAACTACATGTAGGTTTTATTTGTTATATAGGATATTTTTTTTTTGCTAATTTAATATATGCTAGGAGTCTGCAATGCGTAAGACCTCATATATATCCATTTTTTTAGCTTTTCCGCGGATTGTTACTTCACTTATTTTAATTACGTCTGCGATATTACTTACGTATGAATATGTAGAGCTGCTTATTAAAAAATTAGTTCTGTATACTTTATTATAACTTTCTATTCTGCTCGCTAAGTTTACGGTATCACCTATTACGGTATATTCCAGACGTTTTTCTGAGCCGATGTTGCCAACAAAGGCATCTCCAGTGTTAATGCCTATGCCGATTTCTATTTTGGGTTTTCCTTCAAATAGCCATTTGTCTTGGAGTTCTTCGACTTTTTTGAGCATTTCATAAGCACATTTTACGGCATTTACCGGGTGATTCAAGTCCTGTATTGGTTCTCCAAATATTGCCATTACTGCATCTCCGATAAATTTGTTGATTACTCCGTTATATTTTGTAATTATAGGTTCTATTTCAGTAAAATATTCATTTAAAATCATAGATACTTCTTCAGCAGTCATTTTTTCACTCATACTCGTAAAACCGCGTATGTCTGCAAAAAGTACGGTTACATTCGCACGTTTTCCGCCAAGTTTTATATCATCTATATTTTTTACTACATTCTTCATAATATCCTGAGATAGGTATTTTCCCATAGCTTGTTTAATTTTTTCCTTGGTTTTACCTTCAAGTATGAATCTGTATGAGTATGCAAAAATCATTGTGATAAGCTGTATACCGAGCGGGGTAATTATATTCATTGCAAAGTTAAATCTATATCCTATAGCAGCTATTACAAAATAGATAAATGCTGTCAATATAAGCAGTGCAATCGATTTGAATACACTGAATCTTGTAATTATTGTAAATGTTAGAATGCTTAAAAATATTATTATAAAAAGATCCTGCCAAAAGGTTGTTAAATGCATAATCTGATTGTTTACAAGGTTATCCAAATTTGTAGCTTGAATATCTACACCTGGGTGCAATTGAAGCATTGGTGTCGGAGTTTCATCAATTACTTTTATTGCAGCAGCTTTCGCATTTGCTCCTATAAAAACTATTTTATCTTTAAATTCTGCAGGATCTATCACAGGCGGCAAGCCTTTTTCTATATTCTCAAGCGATGTAATAAGATCAATTGCAGAATACTTTTTGTGTGAAAATGCCGTCTGTTTTTTTATTTTGTAAAACTTAATATAGTTGTGAATTGCTTGAAATGATTGTACTGTCGGAATTTTTAAGCCAGTTTTGTCTATAACTATTGAGTTGTCATATAAAGTTACATCTTTAGTATTGTTAAGGAAAAGATACATTCTCAACGCTAAAGACGGATAATAATTATTGTTTAAAGATACTATTGGGTCTGCAATAACAAGATATCCCGTCGATATAAATGGTGATGAATTTACAGAGCCTGCGTATTTTACAGAATCAAAATATGGC
Source organism: uncultured bacterium (assembly GCA_949299435.1). Taxonomy (GTDB): domain Bacteria; phylum Cyanobacteriota; class Vampirovibrionia; order Gastranaerophilales; family Gastranaerophilaceae; genus Scatenecus. The sequence goes on along the minus strand of CASGAK010000044.1, from coordinate 4,311 downwards.
TCGGGAAACATCGAAAAACTCCTGTATTTGGAAGGATATTTTTGCTTTCTTTTATCAGCTATATTTATGGAGAATTTATCATGAAATTCTTGTGAATATTTTTCTCCCTCTTTTTCATTCGGGTATTTTGAATCTAAAAGGGTAAAGCCAACTACCAAATTGTCTATTGGCTTTAATGAGTCGAAAAATATTTTATCGGATTGAGGGTTATCTTTATCTAAAGTCGTAAATATTGCATCATAGCCTATTATTTTGGGTTTTGCGTAGGTGTTTAAGTATTTAAACATTTTTCCGTATAATTCACGTTTCCAAGGCCATCGGTATTGGGCAACCGATTTATCGTCAATTACGACAACTAAAATGTCGTCAGAAGCAGGTGTTACTGCAGAAAAAGTTCTGACCATATAGTTATAAGCATAAGGCTCAAAAAATTGCCAAGATACCAGTACCAAAATGCATGACAAAATTATGTGAAAAATTAGTGAATATATAAAAAATGCTTTTGATTTTAACTTTTTCATACCCCTCCTTATTTTATGATATAATAAATTTTGAAAAAAGGATAGAGTATGAACGAAAATTTAGTAAAATTATTATCAGAACAAAAGTTGTTGCCGATTATAAGAAGCAACAATGCAGAAGTTGTAAGAAATACAGCCTCAGCTTTAGCTGATGGAGGTATCAAAATAATTGAAATTAATCTCACTACACCGGAAATTTATCATGCACTCGAAGATATTTCTAAATTTGTTACGGTATGTGCTGGAAGTATAATTACTGAATTACAGGCACAAAGTGCTATAAAGGCTGGTGCTGAAGTTTTTTCATCTCCAATAAATCAAATGCATTTGGTAAAATTTTCAAAAGATAAAAGAGTCCCTTTTATTGCAGGAGCCTCTACTGCTAATGAAGCCTATTCGGCTTGGAAAGCAAGAGTGCCTTTAATTAAAATATTCCCTATCACAGCAATGGGGGGAGTATCTTATTTAGAAAACTTATTAAGACCCATGCCGTTTTTAAATATCATACCTACAGGTGCTGCAAAACTTTCTGAAGTCAAAGATTATGTTAAAGCTGGAGCTGTAGCTGTAGGTGTTGGACGTGATTTATTAGAAGGTTATTCTTATTCGGAAATTACTAAAAGAGTAAAAAATCACTCGATGAATTAAAGGACTGATATGGATAGTAAAAAGTTAGATATAATTACAATTGGTGAAAGTCTTATTGAATTATCCAGTGAAGAACATTTGAAAGACGCTGATGTATTAAAAAAATTCTATGGAGGCGATGCTTTAGCTACTGCTGTTGCTGCTTCAAGAATGGGCTCTGAGGTCGGTTTTATTACTAGAATCGGTGATGATGTATTCAAAGACTATTTACTAACTAGTTGGCAAAATGAAGGTTTGGATATTTCTCAAGTCAAAGTTGCTCAAGAACAAAATGGTATATATTTTATATCAAGGCCTCATGGCTGCGGAAAAGAGTTTGCTTATTATAGAAAAAGAATTGCACCTTCAAAATTGTCTTTAGAGGATATATCTGAAAGTTATATTGCAAATTCGAAAATAGTCTATGCATCAGGAGTTACTCAATCTCTTTCTCTTTCTGCGAAAGAAGCTGTTGCAGAGGTGTTTAAGTTAGCTAAAAAAAATGATGTAATGACGGCTTATGATCCCAATTATTCTTCTTTAATTACTACGCAGGAAACTGCTAAAGATGATTTCCATAAAGTTATTTCTGATGTTGATATTTTGTTTATGAGTGCAAAATATGATACTGTAAATATTTTAGAAATTACTTCCGTAGAAAATATTATGAAACATCTTTGGGATATGGGAGTAACCGTTATAGTAATTAAGGCTTCTCCAAAGGGTGGGTATTATACCGGCTATAATGGTAATATCATTTTTACTGAATTCTATACTCATGATGTTGTTGATACAACATGCTCTGGTGATGCTTTTAACGGAGGTTTTTTACACGCTTTAACTCATGGCATGACACCTTTTGAAGCATCTAGATTTGCTTCTATCGTCGCTGGGCTTCAAGCTAAAGGGATTGGGGCTATTAAATCAATTCCTTATAAAAATGAAGTATATGGTATTTTTGAAAGAGGAAGTTTAAATGAGTAAAAAGGTTGTTATATCAGGTTATTACGGGTTTGACAACTTTGGTGATGATGCTATTTTATATGTACTCTGTGAAAAACTAAAAACTTTGAATGCTCAAATTACCGTATTATCTGCAAATCCCCAAAAAACATCTGAAGTATATGATGTTAATGCCGTTAAAAATTTTGATATTGGTAAAGTTATTAGAACACTTTCAAAATCTGACGTATTAATTTCTGGTGGGGGAAGTCTTTTGCAAGACGTTACTAGTGTTAAAAGTCTTTTTTATTATTCTTTTGTTATTTTAATCGCATTAATTCTAAAAAAAGATGTTATAATTTTTGCACAAGGTATCGGACCTTTGAATAAAAATATTTCTCAATTTTTAGTAAAATTTCTATTGAGAAAAGTTAAATTTGTGTCTGTAAGGGACGAAAGAAGTTTAAATTTGCTCAGAAACTGGGGAATAGATGCAAAACTTGCAAATGATCCGGTGTTTTCTGTCAAAGTTGCAGAGGTACCCAAGAATTTTGCACTAGGTGTTCAGCTTAGAGATTTTATTACAATGAATGATAAATTTTTAGAGTCTTTGGCTGAGAATGTGCTTGCTTTTTTCCCTAATCGTAAAATTGAACTTTTTGTCTTTCAAAAATCTCTTGATGAGGCTGTAAGTAAAAAATTTATTAATATTTTAAAATCCAAAAAAAGCGATGTAGAAGTTGAAATTATATATTATGAAAATAAAAATGAAATTTTCAAAAGAATTTCTCAGCTAAACTATATGATTGCAATGAGATTTCATGCGGTTATAGCAGCCATTATGGCAGGTGTAAGAACTTCTGCAATTAATTATGACATAAAAGTTGAAAAACTTGCTCAAGAGGCTTCTATTCCTCTTATTTCTCTAAAGTCGGATAAAAATGATTATAAGAAAATCTTTACACAACAAAAATCGCTTAATTCAAGTAAACTAAGTGAATTTTCTGCTTCTAAACAATTTGATTGGTGTGAGATTGAGAATCTTTTACTTGAATAAGTTTTTGTGAATTGTAGTAAAGTTTGCTTTAAGATTTTCGCTTAATATTTCATCATGCATAAAATTATTTATGTTTTCATAATCTTCCGCATGTATTTCACCATCTCTTTTATTGTTTGCACCTTTTTCATCTATATAAGCCAAAAGTGCTGTCATTTCATCACCGGTAATCTCTTTGTTACCGTCAATATCTAGTGTATTTAAAATATTTTGAGCGTATGTATTTATTTCAGATTTATCTATATCTGGATATTTTTCAGCTAAATAGCTTGTGATTTCTGATAAAGCCATTTTACCATCGCCATTGCCATATTCTTTGTCGAGGTATTTGGTATGGGAGTAGCCCAAATTTGCGACGGACTGTTTGTAGCTCTCATCTCTTAGAGCTTGTTCTTCTTCAGTTGGGTTTTCTTTATTAGCAAGCTCTGTCCAAGCATCAGTTACAAATTTAATACCTTTACCATCTTTCATTGCATTTTCAAATTGATTGCTTGCTTCTACATCTGAAGGATTATAAGTATTTGCTCCAGGGGTATTACCTTGTATCAATTGATTTTGTTGTGCTAAATAGTTATCTATCAAATCACGCCCATATTGTGCTGCAGAAGCCATGCCTGCTTCGGTTAAGTATGGATTCGCGTATGTTGAAGAATATATCGGGTGTGAAATATTTAAAGGTGGTGCTCCTGGCATTATACCGCCATAGCAACCCCATATACTGCCACCACCATAGCAGCCCATGCCCATTCCCATGCCCCAAATGCTTCCACCCCATAGACCTCCTCGACCTATTTCACGGCTTGCTGTCAAAAGTAATCCGCTTTGAAGCATACTGGAGCCTGCTTTTTGTAAATTTTCAGCAAATTTTCCTAAATTAAAATTAATTGGCATATTATACTCTCATTTTTATATACTATTTATATAAAGTTTATTTATTCATTAAAATTGCTGTCTATTTTAATTTTATTAATAAATTTTAACAAATAGTCTATGTGTATTATATTCCCTAATTTTTATATAATAAATCGAAAAATAAACAGCAATAAAAAAACTCTCATACATTATGAGAGTTTTTAATTTGCCCTGGGCCAGACTTGAACTGGCACTGAGTTATTCACCCAATTGGATTTTAAGTCCAACGCGTCTACCGATTCCGCCACCAGG
>CASGAK010000043.1 GCA_949299435.1 uncultured bacterium | reverse complement strand
TGATAGTGCAACATCACCTGCATTTTGTACAGCACTAATTCAGTATGACAATTGGACAATATCTGACGATTATCCGAAAAAAGTCAGTTATTAAAACTATGGTGCGTTATACGACGCACCATAACTTTTTTATAATTTAAGTAAATTTTTTATGCTAAAGTGTTAGTGTGTATAGTGCGAAGCATAAGCAAAATTAATTGTATTTAAAAATTAATAAAATATATCATAAAATTATTACATAATTTATTATTATTTTTGTATAATATTTTTATGGATAAAAAATCTTTTATCAAATATTTACGAACATTAGGTATTGAAGTTCATACAACCACAAAAGCACGGGGACATCAGGGATTTTTTTGTAATAATCGAATTGATATTTCAAAAAATATTCCCGAGCACCGTATAATGCCTACATTATTACATGAATTTGCACATTACATTCATTATCAATTGGAGCCTGATATGCCCAAAAACGGCGGTACAATTGAAGTCCTTTTTAAATCGGATAATCCGATAATATCTAAAGAGTTGTTTAAAGTAACAAATTTTGTTGATGAAAATTCATTATGTGTAAGACTTACCGAACATCGTGCTAGAGTACAAGATAAAATTTTGGAATATGACAGGATTATTAAAAAGAGTTATCCGAATTTTTTACGGTCAAAAAAGTTTAAAGAATTTGAAAAATATATAAAAAAATCAGATGCCAGATATCTTTTAAAGTATGACAGGGTAAAAGTTATGGGAGGATTTTTTAAATTTACTCCGAAAATTTATACAATAAATACAATAGAGGAATGTTTTCCGAATATGCCTGAGGCATTTGCAGCGTATATAAGGTTGAAATCTAACACAAGAAAACAATCCAAAATATCAGCAAGGATAAACAGATTAAATAAATATTACAAGCGTCCTACAGAGCTTTTTGCAAGATTTATAGAAGGGCTGTATTTGGATAGGGAGTGGACTGAAACTATTGCACCTTACACTTGTGAAAGATTTTATAAATTGCTTTCTGCCGGTTATTATGGTAGATTGGAAGATATAATTAAATAATTTTAGGGGTAATAGTGTCAGAAAAAAATATTATTCAAATGCGTGAAGAATTGAGAGAATTCTACTTTAAAAAAGTTCGACCAAATCTTGATAGAATAAATAATGCCAGAAAAATAAATTCTAGAAATATTTATGGTGTTTTATCTTTTTTAATAGGTCTTGCTTGGTTAAGTTTATTCGGCAAATTGGAGATTGATGGTCAAAATTACGGGAGCTGGGGATTCCTTTTTTTGTCATCAGTTTATTAATATTTGCTTTCAATAAAGTTCAAGGGGGAAAATTTTTTGAACTTAATGTAGAAAGTCGTATTAAGTCAAAATTGATGCCTGAATTTTTAAATATTTTTAATTCTGATATCAAATGGTCAAATAATAACGTATATAAAGTATTAACGGATTTAAATGTTTATAAAAAATTAAATATAATGAATCCGCATATACTATTAACCTTTGATGATAATATATGGGGAAGATATAATGATGTTAATTTTAATATTATAGAAGCGGATACATCATTTACATCAATGAAAAATTTATTAATATATTTGGCTATATTATTATTTATGGGTGGGTTTTGGTGTTTTTTGTGGATTATTACTTTTTTAATATTTGTAACTGCTGCTGTGTATGTAAGTAAGTCTTATGATAATAATTTGTTTTTGATTATAGTAATTGCATTTTATTTTATATTCCTTCCGATATTTATTTTGGCTAAAATTTTAAATAATGTTCCGTTCCGTGGAGTATTGGTTGAATATGAAATGAATAAAAATTTTGAAGGACATACTTTCATTTTAGAAAGGTCATCAACTTCAAGTTCTGTCAAGTTTGATCATTCAAAATTTGAAGAAGTAAAACTGGAAGATCCAGAATTTATGGAAAAGTATATAGTATATTCCGATAATCAAGTGGAAGCAAGATATATTTTAACAACAACCTTTATTGAAAGATTTAAAAATATGAAAATGGCATTTAAAGCAAAATTCATAAGAGCTGCATTCAAAGATGGAAAAATTACAATAGGGATTAATGCTGGACGTGATTTGTTTGCTATGGCTAATTTTAATAAAGATACTGACAGTAATACTTTTACTGAATTATTTGATGAGCTTTTATCTGTATTTGAATTAATAAATGCTTTGAAACTAAATCAAAAAATAGGTCTGTAAATATTATACTCTGCCATACATATCTTCATATCTGATGATATCTTCTTCTATAAGCAAATCTCCCATTTGAACTTCAATCACTTCAACTGGTTCATCATAAGGGTTTTGCAGCGAATGAATTGCTTTTATAGGTATATCTACGCTGTGACCTGATGTTAAAATTAATTCTTTAGCCCCCAATACAACTTTAGCAGTACCTGATAAAATTACCCAATGCTCACTTCTGTGATTATGCGATTGAAGTGATAGTTTTTGTTTGGGATTTACATGAATAATTTTAGACAAGAACCCTTCGCCTTGAGCAATTACGGTATAAAATCCCCAAGGTCTGTAAACAGTTTTATGCACAATAGATGTATTATCGTTTTGTTGTTTTAATGTTTCATATAGATGTTTAACTTCTTGGGTTTTATCTTTTTTGCAAGCTAGTATAGCGTCTTCAGTTTCCACAACTACAGTATCTTCAAGTCCTATTGAAGCAACCAATTTTGATGAGGAATATACTAGTGAATTTTTAGAATTTTTATCAAGTACATGACCCACAAAAACATTTCCGTTTTGATCTTTTGAATTCACATCATATATAGACTTCCAAGAACCTAAATCATTCCAATCACTTTCCAATTTTACAAGGGCAATTTTGTCAGATTTTTCCATAACAGCGTAATCAATTGAAATATTGGGCATTTTATCAAAATTAATAAAAGGTATTTCTGAAGATTTTGAAAAATCAAATTCTTGTGAAATTTTTATTATATCCATAGCATATTTTTCAGCTTCTGCCAAGAGCACAGATGCTTTGAACATAAAAATTCCGCTGTTCCAATAGAAAGTTCCGGCTTCTATGTAACTTTTTGCTTTATCCAAATCAGGTTTTTCTACAAATTTATTTACTTTAAAACCTTCACAGAGTGAATCTGAAGTTTCAATATACCCATATCCAGTTTCAGGATAATCAGGTTTTATCCCAAAAGTTACAATATATCCCATTTCAGCAAGTTTTTCACCTTTTTTGACTGTAGATAGAAATTTTTCATTATCTTTAATAAGATGATCAGATGGGACAACAATTATTATAGGATCAGATTTTGATTTATCTTTGACAAATTTAGTTGTCAAAACTATTGCTGGTGCTGTATTTTTTGCAATAGGTTCAGTTAAAATAAATGGATTTTGCGTAATTTTAGATAATTGCATTTTCACATTTGATGCATGTTTAGTATTAGTAATGCTCAAAATATTTTCAGCGGGCATGCAATTTTCGAGTCTTGCAAAAGTCGCTTGTAGAAGACTTTTTTCACCGGTAAGACTTAAAAGTTGTTTAGGGTATAATTCTCTTGATAACGGCCATAATCTGCTTCCTGAGCCACCTGCAAGTATAATTCCGTACATTCTAACTCCTCATTAATTCACTGAACTTTCATTAATAATTATATTATAAATATAATTTATATAGATTAAATGTAACTTTTTTTGAAAAATTTTAAAATTTTACTAATATCTGATAATATTATAAAATATGATTAATATGACACTAAAGGAAAAAGTAATTTTATTAAGTTCAATAGCCGTAATATTTTTTGCAGGCGGAATATTTTTTAGCAAATTATATCAAACGCCTATAAAATCTCAAAAAATATATCAAGAAGCGTTTACAGACTATAAAAATGGAGATTATTCAAACTCGTATTATTTATTTTCAAGAATTTCAATGTTTTCGGATTTAAAGCCAGCAGCCTTATACAGACAGGCAGAAGCTGCAAAAGCAATTGGTGATAAAGAATCAGCGATAAAAAAATATCAGCTGTTGTTTAACACATACCCTAAAAATTTATTAGCTCCGAAAGCAAAATATTCAGCTGCTCAATTGCTGCTAGATTCAAACCCTAAACAAGCTAAAAAATATTTTGAGCAGATAATGCAGGATTTTGCACAAACAGACTATGCTATTGCCTCAGAATATTATTGCGGTCTGATTTTAATGCAAGAGTATACAAAAAATGAAAATACAATTTTTCCTCTTTCAAAAAAGCATGACGTAGAAGAATACTTTCGTCATTATCTGAAAAGAGCTCCGGAAGGCAGATTAGCGATTGATGTAATAAATAATTGGCTGAATATTGATAAAAGTATTTCAACAGATGACTATCTTTTAATGGCAAATTCTCTTTACAAATTAGGTGAATACCCTCGAGTAAAAGAATTGCTACCTAAAACAAACCAAATTGAAAGCTGGGTTTTACAGGCAAAAAATTTAAGTATAATGGGTCATAAAAATGAAGCTCTTGAAATTCTATACTCAGGACTTTTAAACAATACTTCATACGTGTCTGAAGATGATGTTATAGACGCCATAAATTTGTATTTTAATTTAACATCTTCACCAAAATTACAATTAGCAAAAGATCTTGGGGATAAAGTAAAAGGTAAAGGTCATGACTATATCGCTTCACTGAGATGCAAGTATTCTGAAGGCTACGAAAGGACTCAATGTAATAAAGAATTATATTTGGCATACCCAAAAGGTAAATATGCAGACAAAGCCTTATCTGAAATTTTTATGTCAGCCGTACTTTCAAATGATATAGATAGTGCCAGAAAAATAGGTCAAGACTATCTAAATAATTTTAGAGAAAAAGAAGATGCACCCAAAGTCTTATTTTGGCTGGGCAAGTTATCAGAAAAGCAAAGAGATTACAGTGAATACATGAGCCAATATAAAAATGTAATAATGAATTATCCTGATACTTACTATGCCTATAGGGCCTATTTGCACTTAAATCATAGTGAAAACCCTATAATAACTGATTATATAACCCCTAAATCGGTAGAATATCCATACACAAATCAAAATAAACTTATAAAAAAACTGGCAGAATTGGAAGATTATGAAATTATAAACGAGCTTTCAGGCGACGATGAATTTATAAAAAGTTGGATTTTATATAAACAAGGGGATTACTCACACTCAATAGTAATCGCAAGAGATGCAATGGATTCACTTGAGAAAAAACCGGACAAATACGATCCCCGCTGGCGTTTAGTTTACCCTATACACTATTACGACGACATCGAAAAATTCGCAAATCAAACAGGCAATAGTGCTCCATTAATGCTTTCAATAGTAAGAGAAGAAAGTTATTTCAATCCCACCGCATCAAGTTATGCCGGAGCAAAAGGACTTATGCAGCTTATGCCATCTACAGCGGAAGAAATTGCACGCAAAAAAAATCTTGGCTATTATGATCTTTTGAATGCGACATCAAATATAAAACTTGGAAACTACTATTATTCGTACATAAAAGGTCTTTTATCAGGCAGAGATATATCGGCAATAGCATCTTATAATGGCGGTATTGGCTCTGTAACAAGGTGGAAAAATACTCTCACCTATTCTGATACAGATAGTTTTATTGAACAAATTCCCTATGCAGAAACTCAAAATTATGTAAAAAAAGTTCTAAGAAGTTACTGGAATTATGTAAGAATTTATAACGGAAATAATTAAAAATGATTTATATAAAAAAGCCATGCTCTATTTTAAAGAGCATGACTTTTTTACTTTTATAATAACTTAAATCATGTTTTTTCTAATTTTTTCTTTCGCTTTTTCAATTTGCTTAATTCTTTTTTCTGTGGCTTTTACTTGTTTTCCAAGCTCTTTTCTTTCATTTTTAATAAGTTTATATTGGGAATCTATATCAGAATATTTAGCCTTTAAATTAAGTAATTCATTTCTAACGTCAACCTGAGCATTGTCCAATTTTAAAATAGCACTTTGCATATTAGAACTACCTGTAACTTCAACCTGTTGAGTACCTTGTGATTGCGTAGAAATAACAGAACTTGAAGTCGTAGAACTTGTTCTGATATTGCTGCTGTTGTAATTAGCATTGTCAAAATTTAAAGGTGTAAAAGCATTTCCATCAGCAAAAGCACAGCTGGAGCATGCTAATGTCATGAACATTGAAATTGCAAGAATTTTAGAAACTTTAACCATATTTATAATCTCCTCTTTTTCTGTATTATACCGCCACCTAATTGTAGTATATATTACTCTGATATTTAAAGCGTCATACATATTGATGAAAATTTAAAAAAAATAAGGAACAAATAAAGATATTAATAAGTCTAAAAACATGTGAGCAATAGAATTGTGAACGAATGTAAACTGCCATGATCGGCTATTTAAGCAGGTTTTAGAAAAACATGTAAAAAAGTTGAAAATTTTTGTAATCACAATATTGATTTTAAAATTTCTTTTATATAGAATTAAAGATGTGCCAAGTGCACAGCGAACCTTAAATTTTAAAATCAAAAATTCAAAAAAACAAATTAGTTGACAAAAAAAATTTAAGTGCTAACATAGAAATTACGGTCACGGTGATGAGTGATCGGTTAACTAGCCAGAACCCCAAAGAAAGATAATTGCTAAAAGCAAGATAAATTTTGGTGGTTACCCAACGCACATTGAAAACAGAATAGCTGAAGAAACTTTGTTCAATTCGAGAAAAAAATGAACGGACAATGAACGCGAAAGCGAAGA
>CASGAK010000042.1 GCA_949299435.1 uncultured bacterium | reverse complement strand
TTCCTATTGCTGACTTTATAGACGGATTTTTAATAGGAGATGGTGAAGACAGTATTTTAGAAGTTTGTGAGTGCTTGGAAAAAAGTAAGGGACTTCCAAGAGCAGAACGTATAAAAAAATTATCAGAAATAAAAGGGGTATGGTGTCCTGATTATTCAAAAGAAGTAACAAAAAGAATTGCACAGTTAAAATATGAAACAGCACTAAAATCCTATCCGATACCTTTTTCATCATCAGTACATGACAGAGCGATTGTAGAAATTAGACGCGGCTGCGGCAGAATGTGCAGATTTTGTCAGCCAGGACACGTAAACCTACCAATAAGAGAAAGATCTGCAGAAGATATTATCAAAATTGCAAAAGAACTTGTAAAAAATACAGGCTATGATGAATATTCTCTTTTATCTTTATCATCAAACGACTATTCAAATATAAATGAAGTAATAAAAGAACTTGCAGTTAATTTTAACGAAAAGAAAGTATCAGTATCATTGCCAAGCCAGCGTATAGACGGGTTTAATCTAGAGCTTGCAAATCTTGTACAAAGCGTTAGAAAATCCACAATGACACTTGCCCCGGAAGCCGGCTCTCAAAGACTTCGAGATGTCATTAAGAAAAACATTACAGAAGACCAAATTTTTAACGCCGTATTGACTCTTTATGAAAATGGTTGGTCTAAAGTCAAATTCTACTTTATCTGCGGGCTTCCGACAGAAACTCTAAAAGATATGGAAGAAATGGCTGAACTGTTAAAAAGAATCAAATACCGTGCAAAATTAATCAAAAAAGAAAAAGGGCTAAATCACGGTCTTGATATCACATGCACATTATCAATTTTTGTTCCGAAACCATTCACTCCTTTCCAATGGCACGGTCAAATGAATTTGGACAAGGTAACAGAACATATCAACTACCTAAAAGAACAAATTTCCCATATCAAAGGGGTAAAAGTCAATTACCACGACAAATTTGTATCAAGAATAGAAGCAGCTCTCACTCGCGGGGATCGAGGCCTTTGCAAGTACATAGAAGCCCTCTATAAAAAAGGTTGCTATCTTGATGCTTGGGGAGAATACTTCAACAAAAATATTTGGCATGAAACAGCGTCAGAATGTGGAATTTCATTGGAAGAATTAGCTGAAAAAACTTTTGATACAGAATCCCCTCTTCCATGGGATTTTATCAACATCGGAGTCGATAAAGAATGGTTCAAATCAGAGTACAAAACAGCACTTTCCATAAAAGAGCAGACAAACCATATCGTTCCGACTTGCGAAAAAAGCTGTGTAAATTGCGGAGTATGCAAAAACTTACAAACACATAAAATATTGGCAAAACCTTATAAAGCATCTGAAAAAGCTCAACAAATAAGTTTTGCTCCCATAGATCCTCATACACAGAAAACAGACAATCGAGAACTTTTCAGATACAGAATTAAACTCACCAAAACCGGTATTTTGAGATACTTTTCACATCTTGATTGGCAAAATACTTTTCTGAAAGCACTATCAAGAAGCGGTATAAATATAGCTTTTTCTCAAGGGTTTAACCCAACAATGAAGGTATCAATGGGAGTTGCACTACCTTTGTTTGCTCAAAGTGTTTGCGAACTTGTAGATATCGAAACCCTTGAAAATTATTCAACAGAAGAAGTCCAACTAAAGTTGGAAAAAGTTCTTCCAAAAGGTTCTGAAATACTAAGTATTGTAAAAATTGATAAATCCGCAAAATCCATTGATACAACCGTCCAATGGGCAGAATATGAAATAAAACTTTTTGATGATACCCTTTACGATTTTGAAAATTTCAAGTATAATACAGACAGAGTTTTAGCTTCTCAGGAAATTTTTATTGAGAAGAAAAACAAAAAAGGTTTAATTAAAAAAGTAGACATCAAAGAATGCATTCAATCATACAGATTTGAAAACAGAAGTCTATTCATAATTTTAAAAACCGGTCAGAACCTTGAAGGCGGTATACCGTCGCTGAGAGCAGACAATCTTATGGAGCTTATATTACCTGATGTAAAATTTGACATCACAAGAGTAAGGTTCTTTGACGAAAACAATCAAGAGTTAGAGGTTTAAACAAAGGATTTTTTTATGAACAACAAAAACAACAATGCTAATCAGCCTGCACCTAAAAAAATTGTCATAGCTGAACGTGACAATATTGCTGCAGTGCTGGAAGGTAAAAAAGTTACCGATTTTTTCATTCACCGAGGTGAAGTTCTCTTAGGTGATGTATATCTTGCAACAGTTGATAACATTTTACCGAGTATTGACGCAGCATTCGTTAACGTCGGTACAGATAAAATGGGCTTTTTACACGCTCAAGATGTAATGGGAAAAGGAAGTTTGAAAGAAAAACTTTCTCCTAAACAAAAATTGATAGTACAGGTAGTAAAAGAGCCGACAGGACACAAAGGTCCAAGAGTCACTACAGAAATCAGTCTTCCCGGCAGATTTTTGGTTCTTATGCCCAATGAGCCCGGTGTAAGCATTTCTAAAAAAATCGAAAATTCAAAAGAAAGAGCAAGACTAAAAGCAATAGTAAATCTTATAAAACCAGTGGGAGTCGGCGTAATTATCAGAACCGAAGCAGAAGGTCAAACTGAAGCTGACATCCAAGAGGATTTAGAAATTCTGCTTGAAAAATGGAACAATATAATTACAGCAGCAGAAACTATGACACCCCCTAATCTTTTATACAGAGATCAAGACTTACTATACAGAGTAATTCGTGAAGCCTGCACTGAAGATACTAAAGAAATTATTGTAGATACCGCTTTTGCGATGAATAGAGTCCAAAATCTTTTGCAAAACTGGCATATGAATAAAAATATAGAAGTAACACTTTACAAAGGTACAGAGCCACTGCTTATAGCTATGGATATTCATAAAGAAATCAAAGCCGCATTGAATATAAAAGTCAATATGCCCTCAGGTGGCTATCTGTTTATTCAACAGACGGAAGCACTTACAGTAATAGATGTAAACAGCGGGAAATTCATAAGCTCAGCAACTCAAGATGAAACTATTTTGAAAACAAATATCGAAGCAGTCCATGAAATTGCACGTCAATTAAGACTTCGCAATATCGGCGGAATGATTATCATAGACTTTATCGATATGCTTTCACGTGCTGATAAACTCGCTATTATGGAAGAATTGGAAATTGCACTTGAACCTGATAAAGCTAAACCGCAAGTAGGTCAATTATCTGATTTAGGACTTGTTGAATTAACACGTCACAGACAAGGACAAAGTCTTTCTGAAATATTCACTAAAAAATGCCCGCACTGTCAAGGTACAGGCTACTTTATGAATGAATTTAATTTTGCAACTCCGACTGCTGAAGGTGAATACAGAGCTAAAGCTGCAAAATTAAAACTACCGGTAAACAACTTCAAAAAGAATAACAACAATAATAACAAACAAAACAAACCTCAACAGACACAGCAGCCTGAGCAAATCATAGAATTACAAGCTCCTGCAGCTATTGAAGTTGAAAATCCGGCTCAAACTGCAATTCAAGAAGTTGAAAAACGCGAAAACAACAAAAAACAAAAGAATAAACGTAATAAATTTGAAAGAAAAGACAGAGAAATAACGACTGAAATCAAAACAGAAATAAAAGAAAATGAGGAAATTCCAACAGCAGATACAATAATTAAACCGCTAGAAGAAATAAAACCGGTTGTAGAAGCTGTCATGGTCAATGAACAAGTTGGACAAGAAGCCCAAGAGAAAATTACAGAAAAGAAAACTAAAGGTAGAAAAAACAGAAAAAACAAAAAACAAGACCAGGAAAACCAAACTAAATCAGACCAAACTGAAATTCCTCCACAACAAATTGAATCAGTCACTGAAGAAACTCAGATAGCAGTTGAAAATACAGAAGAAAAACCTAAAAAAACTCGCCGTCCTAACAGGGGATCTTCTTCTCGCAAGGGAAAAGCAAAAAAGACTAATGAGGAAAAAGTTGAAGTCAATGAATAAAACTTTAATTAAAACTTTATCAATAATCGTTTTAACTGCCGCAATAATTATAATTGCGGCACAAAACGGTTTTTGTGCAGAGGATATCACAAACCAAATATCCACACTCCCGCAAAATGCACCTGACAGCAAAAGTGATACCATAGTAAAATTTATAGTAGCCATGGCAGGGGTAATGCTTTCATCTTTTGTTATATATTTGGGGCTTACAATTTATAATAAATTCTTTGTTGATAAAAGTCTTTTTCCAAACAACGGACCTGAGGATATTTTAAATACCCCTAAATCTGTTAATGAAGCTGTTACGCTTTTCATAAAAAGGAATAAATTATGCTGAAATCTGCATTTGGTTCAATATCAATGCTTTTAGCTCTGCTTATAGTGGGATTACTTTTTGTAGCTACTATACCCCTAGTCAAATCTATTACTAATTCATCACTTAATAAATCTTCAATTCAACAACAAAATATAGAGCAAAAAGCTGATGAAATGGTTAAGGATATTGAAAAAATGCGACAGCAATCAATTGAATATTATAATAATCAGCAGGACTCCGATTATTAATTCAGGAATAATCTACAATAAAATCAATAGCAGACCTTCGCCACCTGACTGATTTGCTCTCGAAAGTCTGCTGTTCATTTTCTAATATACAACGAGAAAGTTTTGCTCAAGTACCTTATCGCAAAACTTTCTCTGTGAATTATTTGTATAAATTATACAGATTTTGAACCTCATTAAACAATTTTTCAGTTGTTTGTTTATCTATTTTTTCAACTTGAGTTTCCCTATAATTTCTAAGATTAATTTGTCCATTACTGTATATATTATAATCATATTTAAGTGGCAGAACATCGTTTATATCGTCAAGAGAAATTCTAAAAACTTTTCCTTGACTATCAACATCAAAAGCAATTACTGGACTTTGCCTTGATATATAGTTGTTCTCATGTCTATACCTGAAAACATGATAAGTATTAGAACTAAAAGCCCCAAACATAGCACCTTGTACGTATAAAGATTTATCGGTTTTTAATCGATCTAATAATTCATCTACAGTTTTTTCAGCAGATGATTTTTCTTTTTCAATCTTTTTCGGAGTAACTGGTGTATTATTAGCTACAACAGTAGAATTTTCAGTAGTTTTTTGAGCTTTTACCGCATCAGCGATTTTACCGGGAAGATAAATCTTTTGATTTGCATGTAGTCCGTTCATTTTTTCTACCGTATCAAGACCATTGATTTTTGCAATCAAAAACATGTAATTACGAATTTCATTATTGGAAAGTTTTTTGTCATTTCCTAATTCTTTTTTAGCAAGTGACCAAAGAGATTCACCTCTTTTTAATACATGTTCTTTTTTCTCTTTAACATCAGGCAATACTGAAAATACCTGATTTATAATTGCCTGTTCGGCAGATACCCCATTTGTCATTCAAATTCTCCTTAATTTTAATTCCCCATACTTTTATAAAGAAAATTTGAATAAAATTATTGCCTAATTTTTAAGAAATATTACAATTAAGTTTATCGCAGACCTTTTTATTTTTAATATCTTGATCTTCCTGAATAATTTCAATCATTTCTTTCAGAATTTTATTATAAGGAGTTAGTATATTATGTTTTTGACCTAATTTAACTATTGTACCGGCAAACATATCCACTTCAGTTTTTCTTCCAGCTTCGACATCTTGAAGCATAGAAGTCTTACCCTCTGGAAGCATAGAATGCAGATGTTCCAAGGTTTTATCGACCATATCTTCGGTATTTTTTACCCCTTCAGCCTTTGCTATGGCTTGAACTTCTTTCATAATATTCACTGCAAATTCCATAAACTTTTCATTTGCAAGCATTTCACCGAATGTCATTCTTAAAATCGCTGTGGATTGATTAGCTGAAACGTTAAGCATATATTTAAGCCAAAGCGAATATTTCATATCAATAGGGATTCTATAGGTAATACCTGCTTTATGAAAAAAATGTTTTACTTTAGCAACATTTTTAGAAGCTATAGAATTTTCTCTATCTCCAAACACGATTACATTCACATCATCATGTTTTATATTTCTGCCCTCACGAATTGCACTGTGCCCGATAAAATAAGAAAGCAACAACTTATCCCAGCCATATTTTTCAGCTAGGATTTCTTCGCTTGTGACTCCGTTAAGCAAAGATAAAATTACAGTATCATCTTTAACAAAGTTTTTTATATTTTCTCGCACCTCAAGTAAGCCTGAGAATTTTGTTGCAATAATTATCAAATCAGCTTTAAAATCTTGAGCCTCAGGCAAAATATAATGAAAATTAAGCTCTTTTCCATTAAAAATTATTGGGGTATTTGTATATTTTATAAGTCTTTCTTTATCGACCAGAACTCTTAAATGCTCCGGGTCGTATTGTTGAATTTTATCGGCATAAATACTGCCTACTGCACCTATTCCGCAAATTAATACATTTTTAATTTTCTGTTCCATAATTTTATTTTATCACCATATTAAAATAACATTTATAATTTGAATATAAATTTAATAGAAATTATATAAAATTACCCACTTGGGTAACAAAATATTAAAATAAATAAAAAACAAGCATTTTTTTCTATTAAAAATACTTTATATATACATACTGAAGTGTAGAAAATAAAAGGTGTGTAGAATAGATGGTATTGGAAATTAATACTGCATTAAAATTTTGCGGGATTAATCCGATTGGACAAAGCATAGATTTCAAAAGGCATATAACCTTTAGAAATCAACTTCCTGATGACAGATTTGAATATAACACCCCCAATAAATACACAAATGAGATAATTCTTGAAAAGTTGATTAACCAAAACCCGAAAATTAAAAATATTTTAAAAGAATTAAATCTCCCTGTAAAAATAAATCAAACGAATTTACACAATTTACTTGACAATCACTGCAAAGACGTACAGGAAATTACAATGGGAATTGCAGAGAATTTACCGTTTTCATTACAGACGAAAGTAAACAAAAAGTCCTTAAAAAATGCAGCTTACCTTCATGATATCGGGAAAATTCTAATTCCTGATGAAATACTAAACAAACAGGGAAAATTAAATGAATATGAAACAAAAATTATGCATAAACACTCCGAATTAGGCTATGAAATTTTAAAAAATACCGACCTTGATAAAAAAACACTAAATATGATAAGGAATCATCACCAGAACGCTAAAAAAAGCGGTTATCCATTTGTAACAAAAGATTTTCGTGCAGACTTGGATTTGCAAATTTTAACAATGGCTGACAAATACTCAGCCTTGACAGAAAAACGTCCTTATAAAGAGGCATATACCCCTCAACAGGCACTTACAATAATCTATTCAGACGTAAAGGACGGGAAACTGCACCCATTTGTATTCAAAGCCCTGACAAATTATGTGGAAAAAATAAAAGAAGCAAATCCTCAAATTGTATAAACTAATTAAGAAAGCCTTTAACAATTTTATATACATCAATAATTTTGTCATTATTTCTATCAATAAGTGAAATAATTTCATTTTTAATATCCACAGGCTCTTTAAAATAGTATTCAAAATCGAACAACTGCTTAGGTGTTACCTCAAGATATTTACACAACTTTTCCAAAGTTTCCGCTGTAACGAAATTGGTGCCACACTCTATAAACGATAAAGAACGACAATTAAAATCCAGCAATTCAGCCAATTGTTCCTGAGTAAGCCCTTTTAGCTCGCGATAATATTTAATTTTTTTACCTAAATTCTTTTTTATTTCACTCATAAGACTAACCTAAAATTAATTTTCTTTTAGTTTAAACAATTATTAAACATATTTACAATTACTAAATTGCATGTTAAAATACTTGATATAAACACAGGAGAGATTTTTATGAAAAAAGGTTTTACTATGGCGGAAGTGTTGATTACTCTTGGTATAATAGGGATTGTCGCTGCTATGACTCTGCCGACATTAATGAGTAAATATGATTTACATGTAAGACAACAACAATTTAAAAAAGCATACTCCGTACTATCTAACGCTCTGCAAAAAGCCGACTTTGAACTCAG
>CASGAK010000041.1 GCA_949299435.1 uncultured bacterium | reverse complement strand
GATAAAGTAGGTGAGCTAGACTTTAAAGAGGAAATCTGCTGAACAAAAAAAATAAGTGTTGTTTTTAAAAAGCTAGACAGCGAGCTACAGAGCTGATTTGCTAGAGCAAGGCTGGCAGGCGGTGAGAGGTTGCCTTTGAGGTGTAAGTCAGGAAGGTTTGATTTTTATTTTTCAGTTTTATTATTTTTCAAAATTTTTTACAAATTCAGAAATATCGCATGCATCAATTGTGCCGATTATTATTTCAAAATCAAGTCCTGCTTTATTTATTTCAGTTTGCAGTTCTTTTTGCATGTGAGATAAAAGTCCGGGAATTATAATTTTTTTGTTTTTAACTTTTGAAGCAAAGTCATATTTTTTTAGAGTTTTTACAACCATTTGGGCTGTAAATTTTTCTGCCGACCAAGCCGTCAATACACTCATTCCATCTGCAGGAGTTACTATCAGATAGGAGGGCTCAGATAAATTTTCCAATTCATTTGCAACTGCAAAAAATGTCAGAGCGAAATTCGTTGTGAGAAATATTAATGAGTTTTCATTAGGATTGTTAAATTCATAAATTTTCGATTCAACTTTTAGAGGCTTTTGCGGATCTGTGAATATATTTTCTCTAAGCAGCATAAGTGTCGAGAACATTGCTTCATTAAAGTCTTCAAATATCAGCATGTTTGCATATTTACATATGTAAAATGCAGATTTTGCACAAAGAATATCCAAATTTTTTTTAGAGGAAACATCTGTTTTTTCGAATTGTACACATACTGGTGATGAATAGTTTTCATCTTTTTCTAAAACAGCTTTTTCTCTTATTATTTTTAATTCGTTTGCCGTTTTGTTAAAGTCTTTATCCTTGATAATTTTTAGGGGTAATTCCTTAAAATCTTCGTATGAAATTATTCTTTCATCTTGGGTATAATTTGAAATATTTTCTTTGCAATTTTTCAGAATTATTAAATCAATTTTTTTAGTTTTGTTCAAGATATTTATTTCAAAATTTTTAATTTTTTCTAGTTGTTGTTCAAAATCCGAATTTTCACAATCAAGTGTTATACAAAGTGTAGTGGGGTTTATAAAAGTTTTTTCATGTCGGTATAGTACATTTTCTCCGCCGATTTTTAAGTTTTTTATTTCTACTGTTTTTTGAGCTTTTTTTTGTGATTTTTCTACCAAATTTTTCAAATCTTCAGGAATATGTTTGCAATTTTTAATTTCGATATTACCTTTTGCAAGTTTTAAGGCAAATGCCATGCAGGTAGGACAGCCGCATTCTTTGCAGTTTGCATTAGCTGTTTTTTTTGCAGCGGGCAGGTATTTAAAAATTTGTAGTCCTGAAAGCTCCATTTAATTAAGTCCTTTCATTGTCTTTAGTGTGTTTGGGTTGTTAATTACGATTAAATCTGCTCCTGCTGCTTTTACTGCACTCGCTGAAGCTATTTCAAAAAAGTCAATTCTTTCTTTCAAACTTCCCCAAGAGTTCGAAAAATCTTTTGATTTGGTTTCTTTTGTTTTGAGTGCTTCTTCACAGGCAAATGAAATGATAGGACTTGATAAGTATATATCATTTTTACTTTCTTGTTTTATTTTTTCAATGATACTGTAGCCATATTCAAACCCGTAGCCAAGACTTCCGATATCAGTGTCTGTTATTATTTTCTCCAGCGGTTGACCTAAATCTGAGGATAAAATATTTATTTCTTTTGCTAAATTTATGTCTATAGGAGAGCGAAGTACCACATAGTGTCTGTTTTTTGTGTAAGGGATTATTGATTTATAATTTTTTTCGTCTGCTGATGCGATTATGGACTCTCTATCAAGGGTTTGTGCCAGTTTCGGCAGTAAAATACTGTCAAGATTACTATCGTTTGTGCCTCTTATCATAAGAGGGATTTTAATGTATGGTAAAAGTTGTTTTAAAATATTCACCGCATCTGCTATCTCAGATTCGCGGGTTATGTTGAATTTTAGTCCTAAAATATCGGGAGAAAAGCTCTGTGCTTTCAATGTCAGTTTCTTCCTCAATTCACAAATATTTGTAATGGGACAGGGCTCATCTTGAAAAAATTGCTCAATAAAAGGAAATCCGTTTTCAAGATTGAAAATCGGAAATTCCAATATGTATAAAGATTTTGCAGGGAAAGCCTCGTTTGTTTTTTTTAGAAGCTCTCCCAAAATTTTTTTATTAGCAAGTTTGTCTGTCACTTTTTACTTTTTCCATTAATTCATTAAATTCTTTTTCGTCTAAAGTTTCACGCTCAAGCAGGTTTTTGGAAATATATTCGAGCATATCACGGTTTTCAGTTAAAAGTTTTTTTGCTATTTCATATCTTTCATCTACTATTTTTTTAACTTCTTTATCAATTTCAGCTGCAATTTCTTCTGAAAAATCACGTTTCATACCAAAATCACGACCAAGGAAAATATTTTGCTCGTTTTTACCATAAGCCATATTGCCCATTTTTTCACTCATACCATATGCTGTAACCATATTGCGAGCCATATTCGAAACTTTTTCCAAATCATTGCTTGCACCTGTTGTGATTGAATCTTTGCCGTATACAATTTCTTCAGCTACTCGTCCGCCCAAAGTCATTGTAATTGTATCCAGAATTTGAGATTTCTTCATTGTTAAGTGATCTTTTTCCGGCAATACCATTGTAATTCCTAAAGCCATACCGCGAGGAATAATTGAGACTTTGTGTAAAGGATCACAGTTTTTAAGCAGTTTTGCCAAAAGTGCATGACCGACTTCATGATAGGCTGTGTTTTCTTTTTCTTCATCTGTGATTATTCTACTTTTCTTTTCTGGTCCTGCCATAACTTTATCAATGGCTTCTTCTAAGTTGTCCATTGTGATAAGTTTTTGATCATATCTTGCTGCAAGTAGTGCTGCTTCGTTTAACAGGTTTTGCAAATCAGCCCCTGAAAATCCGGGGGTTCTTTTTGCAAGTGTTTTTAATTCAACATCTTTGTCTAACGGTTTATTTTTAGCGTGGACTTCTAAAATTTGTTCACGACCCAAAATATCAGGTTTATTGATTACGATTTGTCTGTCAAAACGTCCCGGACGTAAAAGTGCGTTATCTAAAATATCAGGTCTGTTTGTAGCTGCAATTACGATTATGTTTGTATTCTCATCAAAACCGTCCATTTCAACTAATAATTGGTTCAAGGTCTGCTCTCTTTCGTCATGACCTCCGCCCATTCCGGCACCTCTTTGACGGCCTACAGCATCAATTTCGTCAATAAATATAATGCAAGGTTGATGTTTTTTTGCTTGATCAAATAAATCTCTTACTCTGCTTGCACCTACGCCGACAAACATTTCAACAAAATCAGATCCGCTTATTGAGAAAAACGGTACACCGGCTTCGCCTGCTACAGCTTTTGCCATTAATGTCTTACCTGTTCCAGGTGCTCCGATTAAAAGAACTCCTTTTGGAATTTTTGCTCCTAATTTTAAATATTTGTCCCCGTTTTTCAAAAAGTCTACGATTTCTTCAAGTTCTTTTTTCTCTTCGTCAATACCTGCAACATCTTTGAATGTTGTCTTTACTTTGCTATCAAGCATTAATTTGGCTTTGCTTTTTCCAAAAGACATTGCCTGAGAGCCGCCTGCTTGAATACTTTTGGCTGTCACTACGAGTAGAATTATGAACAAAAGCGGTAAAAGCAATGAGCCGATTATACTCATAATCTGTGAAGATTCACTTGGCTTTTTGACTGAAATTTCAGCATCAGATTCTGCAAGTTTTTTCATTAAATCAGGATCTGAAGGAGTTAGTACTTTGTATTGTTTTATAGGTGCTTGTTTTTCAACAGGCATAAAAAGTCCTGTTGTCGGTACTGCTTTAGTTGCTGATTCTTTAGAAGTTTCTTTTTGTTTCGGTTGATCCTTTGGAATTGCTATCAAAAAGTCATCAGCTTTTTCTATTTTACTGAATTCGTTATTGCTTAGCTTTTCCAAAAAATTTGAATAAGACAGTTCACTTGTCTCAGTAATCGGTCCGCCTATAAATACTGATGCCGTAAATATTACTACGACAATTGCTAATATTATATAACCTGCAGATTGGCTTTTGTTCATTAAATTCTCCCTCTAATTTTACACATTCTACGCATTTATTATAACTCAA
Source organism: uncultured bacterium (assembly GCA_949299435.1). Lineage (GTDB taxonomy): Bacteria > Cyanobacteriota > Vampirovibrionia > Gastranaerophilales > Gastranaerophilaceae > Scatenecus. The sequence continues at coordinate 6,731 of CASGAK010000041.1, read as the reverse complement.
AAATAATATATGGTATAGAGGTCTGTATAAATGTATCGGGTTAATTGTTCGAGAAAGTTTCGTGATAATGTATGTGAGCGATGCTTTAGAGTGTCATATCAGACAGCGAGCCACAAAGCAGACTTGCAAGAGTAAGGTTGGCAGTGGTGGAAGTTTGCTTTTGATTTTGTTAAGATATGTTTTTATTCGTAAATATTTAGTCAATTATTCAATTTTATTTATTTTTATTATATAAGTGTGTAGTTTATGTCAGTAGATAATGTAAAAAAAGTAAATAATCAACAAGATCTAATCTTTTCCTCAGGTGCGGCACTTGGAGGTGGGCTGTTGTCGGCTTATGCAGGTGGATCATCTGTTAAATTTTTTGAAAATGGTATGCCTGCAGATACTTTTGTTAATAGTGTAAAAAGTAAAATAATGGCTAATGCCGATAGTGCATCTGTGCATGTGCTTAAAGCATTCGAAAAATATTATGCAGAAATAGAAAATGCAAAGCGAATAGAAGATTTTATGTCTGCGTTTATTAATTTTCGTAGAAATTGTCAACCAAATTTGAGTTTTAGTGAGTTGAAAAAAAATCTGCTCAAAGATTTAACCCAAAATTATGAATATTTAAATTTTGCAAAAGAAAATGATAAATTTGCTGAAATTGCTGTAGATGTTTACTGTAATATCCGCGATGCTGAAAATACTAATCAATTGAAATCTGCACTAACAAATTTTAAAAATAATTTTTGGCAAAATGTTGATATTGAGGAAATTAGGGAGCTTACAAAAGAAAAGTTTGCAAAAACTATAGTTGATAGCGGATATGAAACAGCTAGTTTGGATTTATATTTAAGACAAGCTATTCAACAGTCTTTTGATCCAGATAAAAATAAATTTGTATTCGATAAAAATAAAATTACAAAACAGTTATTCGATGTGGTAAAAGATACTGCTGATGATATAAAGTTGAAAACTAAATCTTTATACGGTCTGCTTGGAGCCTTGACTGTTGGTGGGGTTACTTATTCTATAATCAAAATTAACGACTTGTTGAATCGTCCAAATGGAAAAAATAAAGTTAATAAAAATTAATCAATAATAAAAAATAGCAGCCTTCTTGGCTGCTATTTTTTATAAAAACTACTTTTACACTTGAGATACTGAAATACTTGTGATACCTGAATTTCTTGCACTGTCCATGAGCTTTACCACTGCCCCGTGAGTTGCTTCACCGTCTGTTTCAATCATCATACCGTCAGGAAAATTTACGGCTTGTTCTTTTATATAATTTTCCAGTTCATTTACAGGAATTTCTTGCCCGTCAATATAATATTTGTCATCAGATGTTACATTGACAGTTAAAATTTTAGTATCTTGCTTTACCTGTTCCTGAGCGACATTTTCAGGTACGGTTAAATTTAACCCCTGCTGATCAAGTAACGGTGCTATTACCATCATTATAATCAACAGTACAAGAAAAATATCTGTTAACGGTGTGATATTTATTTCGTTAAATTCTCCGCGGTTACGGCTCATTTTTAGACTCCTTGGTTATTTTCTTTAAGATCTTTTTGTTCTTTTTTGGTCAAAGGCTCTCCTGCTACGATAAGTTTTTTGTATTCAGCATCTTGTGCTGCGTTCATTACTTTCATAATTTCAGAGCTTTTAACTTTTTCATCAGCTTTTACGACGACTTCAGGTTTTTCAATTGTACTTTTGATAGCAATAAGCTCATCTGTCAGTTGGTCTTCAGTAATCTGTTTCCCGTTTACGAACATCAAACCTTCTTTTGTAATGGATATTGTAGCATTTTTTTGTTCAATAGCTACCCCGCTGTTAATTTCAGGAACGGTAATAGCGTTATCCATTGACTGAAATGTCGGTGCAACTACCATCATGATAATTAACAAAACAAGAAAAATATCTGTAAGCGGTGTGATATTTATTTCTGTAAACAGTTTCCCTTTTTTATTAGTGCTCATTGCCATTGCTATAATTTCCTTTTTAACTTAATGAAACATTTGAAGCTGTTTTGTTTGACTCATCTTCTGAATCTACGAAACTCAAGAATAATAATTTGATTAATTGGAAATCATCTTCATATCTTTTAACTATAGATTGGAAAGAGTTGTAAAAAACAACCGCAACAATCGCAACACCAAGACCGAAAGCTGTAGCAATCAATGCTGATCCTATACCCATAGCAACTGCTGCTGATTGATTACCTTGAGTTGCAAGATCTTGGAATGTGTATAAAATACGTACAACAGTTCCGAACAAACCTAAAAACGGAGCTACACCTCCTATTGTACCTAAAATTGTTAAATGGTTTTCCAATTTTCTTGTCGCCAGTGCAGATGCGATATCAAATGAACGTGAAAAACCGTTTCTTTGTTCTGAAAATATTCTTACAGCTTCTTCGGTTACTTCACCGATTACACCGCCGCAATTTTCTGCAACGCTCTGTGCTCCTTGCAAATTGTTTTTTGCAAGCTCTCTTTGCAATTTTGGTATGAATAAAACAACATCACGTTTGTTTTTTTTGTAAAATTGAAATCTGTTGATAACAACTGCCACGACCAAAATTGAACATACAAGTATCGGTAAGAGTACCGGCCAGTCCAGTTGAATTGAGTGTAATAGTAGTTCCATAATTTATCCTCTCTTTTTGTGTGATTTTCTTATAATTGCATTCAGTTATAATTTATTTTTATTGATATCCTGCAGCTCCGAATACGTTGTAATCAAAAGTGAATTGAATATCAATGCTTTGTCCTTTATATTCAGCAGGCAAAGGTTTAAATGGTGCTGTAAGTCTTACTGCATTTAATGCGGCATCATCTGCACTTTTTAATCCTGATGATTTATATACACTGCAGGATAAAAGTCTTCCGTCTTTTGCAATTTTAAACAGTAATACTACACGTTTACTTTCATTGCCCTTTGGTGGATCCCAGTTCATTTTAATTCTTCTTTGAAGTTCTCTCATATAAGGACCGAAATCAGGCTCTCTTATAGTATCAATCCCTGGACGTCCGTTAGGATTGCCGGGACCGGGATTACCAAGTCCTCCGGTGCCTCCACCGCCGCCTTTTGCAAGTTTTTGTCCTGATGAGCTTCCACCGCCTGTAGGGGCAAGTGATGGTGCAGGTGTATATTTCCCGCTGCCACTGCTTCCGCTTCCTGTAGTTGGACCACCGGATCCGCCTCCTTTATTAGAAGTTCCTGAGCCACTTATTGGTCCTGTCGCATAGCTTCCTGATTTTGTGCCGCCTGACGGTACTGGGACTTGAAATGCTGAGCTTGGTTTAGCAACAGTTTTTGGTGTCATTGGCGGTTTGATTGAAGGTCTTGCTGTTGGAGGAGCAGGCTTTGCAGCTTGAGGAGCTTTTGGTGCAGGAGGTGTTTGCTCTTGCTTTAGAGCCGGTTTTGGTTGTTGTACGGCTTTTTGTATTTGCTCTGCTATTGTCTGTTTTTTTACAGGTTGTTGCTTTTGAGTAGTCTGCTGAGGTTTAGGCTGGACTGTAGGCTTTTGAGCCTTTGCAGGTTGTTGCGGTGCAGGTGAGGTCTTTTTAGATGCCGAAGGTGTAGGTGACGGCATTGATACCTTTTTGGTTGGATCATGATGTCCGCCTGCACGAGAATTTATATCAGAACGATATGGAGTGTTCTTGTTAATCGGTGTGTCTTCTTTATCTACAAGTACGAATTCTATATCTTTCATTTTAGGTTTTGGTCTTTCAAATACGTTGAATGATATCCCTAAGAACAGTAATATCAAAGATATAAGATAAATTATACCCAATACAACGGGGTGAAGTATTGTGGAAATTGTTATATCTTTTTTTAAACTATCTCCATTTTCTTTTTTTATGACAACAGGAATTGTATAACCTTGTATTTCCTGATTTTCATCGTCTTCTATTGTATTATCGGTATATTTTCCTAAAATTGACATATCCTCGACAAGCCTTTCGTTGACTTCATTTATTGAGAGTTTTACAAGATTGTAAAACTCTCTTTTCGTATTTATTTGATGTAATTTTATTTTAAATTATTAATAAAAATTATTACCTGATTTACTAATAATTAGTATTATAAACAGCAGGGTTCACGGTAATTGCTTGGGTAAGTGTGATTTGAATACCTGCATTTGCGGGGATTTCTACATTATCACCTTTATCCCAAATAGATTTTACAAGTCCTCCGCCTGCTCCTACTGCTGTACCTAGAGCTGTACCTCTTCCGATATCACCTCCTGAGATAGCACTCATTACAAGTCCTGCTGTTGCTCCGGCGGCAGATCCTACAGCTAAATCTTTTCCATAATCTTTTGCTACATCCATTTTTGTTCCGCCTACTAATACTCCAGTGTTATCATCTGTTTTGATTACTGCAGAAATAGGTATTTGAGCCCCATATGGTGTTGTAATCTGTGTAAATCTTACCATCAATTTACCGTTCATACTTCCGCGTTTAGCTTTTGATACTTCAAGAACCTGTCCAGTGATAGAGCTGCCTGCAGGAGCTATCAGATTTCCGTTGTAATAAAAATCAGATCCGAGTGCGACTGATACATTTTGCCCCAATGTTAAATTTTCACTGCTTAGAGGCATTGTGGTTATAACAGGTATATTTTGACCTGCAGGTACGGTAACTACATGACCTTTTAATGTTTGATTCGTGTTTGTATATTGAGGCTGGGTATAATTTTGTCTTTGATATTGCGGAGTTTGTGCTCCAAATTGTTGTTGTTGATATACGGGTGTTTGTGGGGTGTAGTCAAAATTACTTGCAGCTAAAGATACGTTTGCACTTAGCAAAATAGCTGCTAAAAATAAGTTTATATTTTTTTTCATAATTCTCCCTTTCTTCTGACTAAGTATACTTTTTATAACATTCTATTTTAGTTTATATTTCTTGTCAATTTGTTAATATATGTGTAATTTCCAAAGAATCGGTCAAAATAATCATTAAATCAAGCCCTGATTGGAGAGTAGTATGTTCTCCCATTTTTTTCTTTTCTCCGGGTTTAATCTGTAAAGAGGCTACGCCTTTAAGTCTGTTTTGGTAATGAGGCATTCTAATCCATTCTGCTGGCTCTGCCATTCCGCCTCCTATAAGATTATTATTTGAAGTGTAAATGTATCCTTTCATAGGCATTTCATGGCCATCAGGAAGAATTATTTTAGATATTCTTATAATCATAGATGCATTTGTACCGATAACAGGCTCATTCATTTTTTCGATATATCCCTCGAATAGTGTATCTTCGGGTATAATTTTAGTTTCGTACATAAAAAGATCATTTGTTGCTATAAACTTTAATTTTTGACCTTCTGTCATATATTGTGTTGAAATTTCTTGGGCGTTCATAACGGGAATAAAAGTTCCTGCTTGCAGTTCTATAGGATCAGCCTCCCTTATATCGAGCTGAATATTTTCAATAGGTGTTGCAGCAAATACCTTTATGGTATTAAAGCTCAAAAAAATTAAAAACAAACTTAAAATTTTTTTCATACGCATATTATAACAGTTTTTGCGTTAAAAGCAAGAACAAGTTTTACCGGTATTTATTACAATTGTAAAAATATTTTTAGTAAGAGCAATTTTCTCGGTCAAAAATACTTTATATAAATGTATAGTAGTGTGTAAAAGGTTATAAAACGTGTTTAGTCCTGTAGCATCAACAATATTTGCATATAGAAACGCAGAAAAGACCAAAAACGGCGAAATCGGTCGCAGTGTCGTAACATTAGGTCAATGTGCTGGTGTAGCTCAAGAAATTACAAAGTATGATAATATTTTTGCATTATCAGCCAGAAGTGCATTGAAGGCTTATGAAAATTTAGCTAAGGAAAATGCAGCACTCAGCTATGCAGGGAAGGTTGTTAAATTTGCTGCAGATAATGTTAACCCTTTAATTTGTGCATCAGGAGCATTAAAAGTTGCAATGTCTGAGGATAAAGTGCATTCAGGAATTACAGAATCTATAGCTTTGACGGGAATGTTTATCGGTGAAGCTGTTATGAAGCAGTCATTTGACAGTATTTTTAATGAGAAAAATGTAAAAAACGTTGCTAAAAAGGCTTATGATAATAATATTTTAAAATCTCTTGCTGAGTCATTCAAAAATTCAAAACTCTCAAGCAGGACAGCTGCTTTTTTAAAAGGCGTATTATTCGTATGCGGTTCAATGGCATCTTATGCTATGGCGGAAAATGTTGGTAAATTTTACGCTGAAGATATTACGAAAAAACTAGGAATCAAAAGAAAAAATCCCCAAAAAGTCGACGCTGATGTAAAAAATGAAGAAAAAATCAATCAAAAGACTTAATCCCTTTTTATAGATAATATGCTATAATAAAACTATGAAGAAGAGAATTTTTACAATTTTAGCTGGGGTATTTTGCATACTTTCAGCTTTTTCGAGTCCTTGTTATGCTATTAAAATAGGACTTCAAACAGAGGTCGACCGGATCGGAATAGGGGCTTCTGCTGAAACTTCTTTGATTGATGCAAATACTAATAAAACTGTGACTAAATTCGAAGCAATGAAAGGGTATGAGATTATACCTTACAAAAATACTATGGCTATTGCTTTAGATGGAAAGTTTTATCAAATTTATTCTGATTATGTAGTATTAAAAGCACCTGCAGGGGGCTTTGTCAGTGCCAAAGGAAAGTGGTATAGAGGAATTTTAATTGTACAAAATAAAAATAAAAAATTAACCGTAATTAAT
>CASGAK010000040.1 GCA_949299435.1 uncultured bacterium | reverse complement strand
TTCAGAAAATTAGCATCAAGAGTAACTAAGAAAAAACCTATTTTAGCATTAAAATCAGGTCGTTCAGCAGCAGGTGCATCAGCGGCATCATCACACACTGGTTCTTTAGCAGGTGCTGATAAAGCTGCAGCAGCATTACTTCAACAATCAGGTGTAATAAGAGAATTCTCATTACAAAATCTATTTGCTACTGCAAAAGTATTTGCAAACTGCCCAATTCCAAAAGGTGACAGAGTTGCAATCATTACAAACTCTGGCGGTCCTGGAATTATGGCAACAGATGCTGTATGTGAGTATGGTATGCAAATGGCTAAAATTACAGACGCTACAAAAGAAAAATTAAGAAGTTTCTTACCATCAGCTGCATCAGTTAAAAACCCGATTGATATGATTGCATCAGCTCCTATCGAACATTACAAACAAACATTAGAAACTGTAATCGCTGATGAAAATGTTGATATGATTATCACAATTTACCTTCCATTCTTAGGATTGAAAGATATAGATGTAGCAAAAGCATTAATGGAAATTAAAGCTGAGCACCCAGAAAAACCTGTAATCGGTGTATTTATGACTAAGAATGATTTCTTCTCAAAACTATCCGATATGGACGTAAATATGCCATTCTTTATGTATGCAGAAGAAGCTGCAGACGGTCTTAACAGATTAAATCAACAAAGATTATGGATGGAAAGACCTGAAGGTAAAATTCCATGCTATGACGTAGACAGAGCAAAAGTTGAAAAAATTATCAAAGGCTCACTTGCAGAAGGCAGAGCTCAATTGACAACATTAGAATCAATTGATGTATTGCAGGCTTATGGAATAAGAGCTTGCAAATACGGCTTAGCAACAAACGAAGAAGAAGTTGTTGAATTGGGTAATTCAATCGGCTATCCTGTCGTTATGAAAATGACTTCAAAAACTACATCTCACAAAACCGATGTAGGCGGTGTAGTTGTAAATATCAAATCTGAAGAACAACTAAGAAAAGAATACAAAGGTCTACTTGAAAGATTAAGTGCAAAAGGACTACTTGAAGGTCTTGAAGGTGTTATCATTCAAGAAATGGTAAAAGGCTCAAGAGAAATGGTATGCGGTATAGCAACAGATCCTCAATACGGTCCGATGATGATGTTCGGCTTAGGCGGTGTATTCGTAGAAGTTATGAAGGACGTAACATTCAGAATTGCACCTTTGACAGATGTAGATGCTATGGAAATGATTAAATCAGTAAAAGCATATAAACTTTTACAAGGTGCAAGAGGTACAAAACCTGCACAAATCGACCAAATTCAAGAAACTTTATTGAGATTATCACAACTTGTTAATGATTTCAAATTTATTGATGAATTAGATATTAACCCGCTATTAATCTCAGAAGCAACCGGTGAAGGAATTGCCGTTGACGGACGTATTAAAGTAAGAATAGACGAAGCTAAAGAAGCTCTTGGCTGTACTTGCGGTTGCGGAGCTGTAGGTTGCTCTTGCAATTAATAAAATAAGATTAATAAAAAAAGAGTCACTTTATTAAAAAAGTGACTCTTTTACTATATGTAACAATTACTTTACAAACAAACATATTTTTTATTTAGCAAATTAATATAATAAAAAGGGGTAAATTATAAGGAGTATGTGTATGAGAATTTCTGCAATAAAATATCAGACAAACCCTGTATATACAGGTGAAAACAGACCTAAACATAATAAACTAAAAAGTTTAGCTGGTGCAACAGTAATTGCAATAGCAGCATCATCACCAATTGAAAATTCAGAAGCTCAAATTATTCCTTACGTACCGAATTTCAATTATCCAACATACACCACGACAGCTGATGCAATAAATACACCAAAATGTTTTAAAATCGGAGATATTGCACTGAATTCAGATACAGATAAATCAAGCAGAGAAATCTTTAATGAATTGGACATAAACGGTAACGGTGTTATTTCATCAAATGAAGTTGTAGAAATAGAACGCAGTAATTGGAATGAAGAAAACATATACCCATACACTTCTACAAACGCAAAAAATACGCAAAAGCGATTCAAAGCACTTGCAGAAGTCTATAACGAAGATAATTCTAATCCAAATACAATAAACTACAATGAATATCGCAAGATTATGTCAGATTATGAAAAATCAAACGATTATAATTTTGTGCCAATTTACCCATACCCATACTATTACACATTACCTCCGGTCTATCATTACAGACCGCATAGACCGCATATTCACCATACACCTCCACCGCCTCCTCGTCATCACCATCATAGATATTAGACATTAATTAAGCAAAAAGATAAATTTCACAACTTATAAGCGTTTTTTATATAAACTCATAAATTTCACTTTTGCTCTTTATCAATGATTTTTCTGTGATTTACAAGGCTTTAATAAAATATTTTACTTATTTTAGTGCAAAATATTCTAAAGGGTTTTTGTACATTTGCACAGTTATAAAACAGCCAAAATAAGTTTTTTAATCAATTGCAGCTGATCATCTTTTGCAAGAGATAAAATGTCATTTATGTCAGATTTTAGCATTTCACTTGCAGTTAATTCTTTTGATGTAAAATTTAACAAATCATTAGGAGTAACTTGAAGTACGTCTGAGATTTTTATAAAAGTTTCAAGAGATGGAAGGCTTTCACCTGCTTCGATTCTAGCGATTTGACGGACATCAATATCAATAAGCTCTGCTAGCTTTTCTTGTGTATATTTTTGAAATTTTCTTATATTTTTTAATTTTTGACCAAATAACTTTCTATTCATTATGACTCCTTTATTAGAGGATACTAATTTTCAATAGAAAACAACATGCTAAGTTAACCATATTCATATTGACAATATGCTATATATGTCATATAATATTAATATAATATGCTATGGAGGTCATGATGAATAAAAGAGGATTTACGCTGTCAGAGGTATTGATAACCCTCGGAATAATAGGAATAATCGCAGCGATGACGCTACCTGTAATAATTGGGAAATATAAGTTTATGGTACTTAAAAATCAATATAAAAAAATGTACTCAACACTATCCCAAGCATATAACAAATCAATATTCGATATAGGCGGCATTACAGACTGCTATCACGTTGATATAAGTAATTCAGATGCACAGGGTAAATATGCATCAAAAGAGTCCTGTGCAGACCTAAGAGCTGCACTTGAAAAAAATCTTAAACTGGCTAAAATTTGTACAACACAAGCAGCTAACAAAGGTTGCCTTATGAAAGATCAATACAAAGGTCTTGACACTCTAATAACAGAAAAACCAGATTATACAGAAGAAGAATTGGCAACAAATAACAAAAACTGTACTGGACTCAATAAAAATAGAATAAACAACATAAATTTAGTATATCTTCTAAATGACGGCTCAATTGTAATTTCATATCTGCAAGATTCTGTTCCAATATCAATGTTAATAGACATTAACGGACAAAAAGGTCCAAATAAATGGGGATACGATTTATTTAAAATGAGTTTTGTAAAAGATAAATACAGCTATAAATTAATACCTAGAGGTTGTGGAATAAATTCCTATGAAAAAGGAGGAATCTCCTCATTAAACATGTGGAAAGAAATGCACAATTAAAATATAACTTTATGATATAATCATTTTATGAATTATATTTTTTACATTCTTATCACGATTTCGATAATAGCAGGGGTAGTAAACGGAAAATTACCAGACGTTGTGAATGCAATTCTGACAGGAGCAGAATTGTCAGTAAAAGTGGCATTTTCTCTAATCGGAATTATGGCATTTTGGCTTGGCATGATGAAAATTGCGAAAAAATGCGGACTTATAAAAATTATAGCCAAAATAATAAAACCGATTACCAAAAGACTATTTAATGAAATTCCAGAAGATTCACCTGCAATAGGCGATATAGCAATGAGTTTTTCAGCAAATGCTCTTGGACTAGCAAATGCTGCAACACCAATCGGAATTAAAGCTATGGAAGAATTGCAAAAGCAAAATATTGATAAAAAATCAGCATCAAATGCTATGTGTATGTTTCTGGCTATGAGTACAGCAGGATTTCAACTGATTCCCGCAACCGTAATTTCAGTATTAATAAGCATCGGATATAAAAATCCGACAGAAATTATAGCACCAACTCTTTTAGTTACAACAATTGCTTTTCTTAGTGCCATAACTATCGCAAAAATTTTCCAAAAAATTTGGGCACCACAAAAAGAAACAATTTATAATAATGAAAAATATAATCAAGGGGGTGAAATATAATGTTTCACCAAATTATGAACATAATATCTCTATGGACTCTGCCTTTGATTTTAATCTTGATACTGACTTTGGGACTTGTAAAAAAAGTACCGCTATATGAAGTATTCACAGACGGAGCTAAAGAAGGTTTTAAAGTCGCAGTAAATATCATACCCTACCTTGTCGCAATAATTGTCGGAATTTCCATGTTCAGAGCCTCAGGCATAATTGAAGCTATAGGACAATTACTTACCCCACTACTGTCACATTTCAATGTATCAGCAGATGTAATTCCGATTATGATAGTAAGATCACTCTCAGGCTCAGCAGCTCTAGGAGTGTTCTCAGATATTGCCCACAACTCAGGACCAGATGCCTATACAACTAAACTTGCAGCCGTAATGGTAGGCTCCAGCGAAACAACTTTTTATATCCTCGCCGTATACTTCGGTGCAGTAGGTATTTCAAAATTTAGATACGCACTCATAGCAGGACTTCTAGCCGACTTTATAGGAATTGTGGCAGCAATTCTTGTCTGCAATTACATGTTTTAATATCCACCCAACTCTGGATTTTATCCTCAACTGATGCCTTTACAACACTTTTAACTAATACAGCATAATCAATGTTTATAAAATTTATCTTCTCTAAAGGCTCAATTATAAATTTTCTAGCTCCGCAATTGTGACAAAAATGATCCTCCGGAACTATCTCTCCATTCCTAATGGTTGCCTTTAACTTAACCCCACAACAATTACATCTTGTTAAAAACCACTGATTTTTAATTAACTCGCCACAATCAGGACAATAAGATAAATCAGCTTCTACACTCACTCTATCATGAGTGCAAACTCTATTTTTTTTAAATAACTCCAATATAATCATACTTTGTATATAATTATTAATAGGCAAAAGTCAAATTAGCAATTTTAAACTTTTGCAAACTTAATATTGCTGAAAGGTAATAAACTAATGAATATACAAAATACCTCAATAATTAATTCCCCAAATTTTGAAGCCCGACATATTGCAATAATTAAAAATAAATATTCCAACATTAAAAATAACCTAGATTTATATAAACTGGATCTTAAACACGACAGGAGATTTCTAAAAGAATTAGACAAGAATATTAACATGAAAACATTGATGCCAAACTTAAAACAACAAGAATATAACCGTTGGCAAGAAATGCTTTCCTATGCAATCCTAAAAGCTCAGGAACCTAACAGAATAACATACTTACTAACCAGCCAAAACAAACCCTGTGGAATAATAACATACCTCCCAGGAAAAAATAACTACCATCTTGACTGCATCTGCACTTGGCCAATAGAATTTGGACAAAAAGTAAAATACGCAGGCAAAACTTTATTTAATCAAATATTTAATGACTTTTTAACCAATAAATCAAAAAAAAATAAAACTTGAAGCAATAACAGACGGACCATACAACACTGTGAATAAATACAAAGAACTTGGCTTTATAACAATAGGCACCCAAGACAATAATAAAATTCTAATGGAAATTACTCCAAATAATGCCCAAAAAGCCGTAAATAAACTAAAAAGCTCCCTAGATATTAACCCCAGCAAAACAAATGAGAATATAAATTTAACAGCAAAATTAGATATCTAAATAAAATATAAATAACAAAAAAGAGTTAACTGAAAAATCAATTAACTCTTTTTTTCTAAACAAGACCTTGGCAACGAGTTATCTTCCCAGGCGGTGGCCCGCCAAGTATTTTCACCGATGTGAGTCTTTACGACCGTGT
>CASGAK010000039.1 GCA_949299435.1 uncultured bacterium | reverse complement strand
TCTGAATGGTTCAAAGATATTAAAAAAGGTCGGTTTTAAAACCGACCTTAACTTTTTTATACCAAACCGATTGATTTATGTTTTTCAACTATCAATTTTGCCATTTCATCGACTTTTTTGAAATCTTCTTCTGTAGGTTTTCCTTTGATTTGTATTGGATCAATTAAGTCTAACTTTAAGGGTGCAAGCATGTTTACGATTACATCAAATAACTTACCGCCCCAGCCGTAAGAGCCGATAATTGATGCAAATTTTGCTTTTGGTCTTAATACAGCTGCCAGGTATGCAACGTTTACTGCCATCGGGTGAGGTCCAGCAAGTACCATTGATGTACCCATTACGATTGTTGCGGCATCAACTAGAGCCATAGCAAGATCGCCTAAATCGTCATCTACAATATCAAATTTAAATGTTTTAACACCGGCATTTTCAAGGTCAGCTGATAATTTGTCAATCATTTCCTTTGTGCTGTTATACATTGATACGTAAGGTAATACGACAAGGTTTTTCGGACTATCTGATGTCCAATCTGTATAAGCGTCAAGAATGTATGAAGGATTTTTATGAACAGGTCCATGGCTCGGTAAAATCATATCAACATTCATATCTTTTATCATTTGAGTATATCTTTTGCACATCATTCTAAATGGCATCATAATTTCTGCATAATATCTTTTTGCACTTTTATATAATGCTTCTGATTCTACTGCAAATACATCATTGAATGTGTAGTGTGCACCTAAAAAGTCGCAGGTGCAAATTACATTATCTTCTTTAATGTAAGTGAACATAGTATCAGGCCAGTGTACTCCCGGTGCAAAGATAAATTTTAAAGTCTTATCACCTAATGATAGTTCGTCGCCATCTGAAATTTCTTTTATTTTTTCAGCAGGAACATGGAGCATATTTCTTATGTTCTCTGCACATTTAGGATTTGTGACTACGATTGCGTTAGGATATTTTTCCAAAAGTGCAGGAATAGATCCAGAATGGTCTTGTTCTCCATGGTTTGCAATTATGTAATCTATTTTTCCTATTTGATTTTCTGATAATCTTTTTAAGTATTCGGTTGTTTTAGGCGGATACATTGTATCAATCAGGGCTGTTTTTTCAGAACCTTTTACCAGATAAGAATTGTAGCTTGTCCCATGTTCTAGCGGGATTAATTCATCAAAAATTCTTCTGTCACAATCATTTAAACCGCAGTAGTAAATGTTATTTTTAATTTCTTGAAATTTCATTTTAAATTTCTCCTTCTCTATTTATATTAATTCGGCTTTTTGTAAAAGAAAACATTTTCTTTTACGCAAAGCGGACAAAAATCCGGCTCATCAACTTGTCTGAACACACTGCCGCATACAGAACAAGTCCAGTTATATGTCCCATCATAATTTGGCTCTACATTATCTTTAAGTTTCCAAATAGCTTTTTTAAGTCTTTCTAAGTGTACGATTTCTATATTCTCTATATTTTGTAGAAGTCCAGTAATATGTTCAAATCCCTCTTCTTTTGCTTTTTGGGCATATTGTTCATATTTTCCTTCAACTTCTTCTTTTTCTTGTGCCAAAGCAGTTGCCAAGCAAGATACCAAATCAGGATTTTCTGCATTGTTTATCCATTTATACCATAATTTTGCATGCTCTTTTTCCATATCAGCAAACAAAGTTAATAATCTGCTTAGTTCATCTTCTCCCTGTTGTGCAGCTATGTATGAGTAGATTTCATATTCAGTTCTTCGTTTTGCTACAAAATCGAACGCTTTTTTTAAATTTTGTGCTGTTTCACTTGATTTAATATCCATCTGATGTTCCTCTTTATTAACCTTACAATAGTAATAATAGCACATTAAAAAAGGCTTTGCAAAAACAAAGCCTTTTTAGTTTTTTTGAAACTAGTAATTTTTGGCTTTAATAAAGAAATATGCTTGCGGGTGTTTGCATACAGGACATAGCTGAGGAGCTTTTTCACCTTCGGTTACATGTCCGCAGTTTCCGCATTCCCATATAACTTTTTCGGATTTTTCAAAAACTGTACCGTTTTTAATTGATTCTAAGAGTTTTCTATATCTTTCTTCGTGTTCTTTTTCTATTTTTCCAACCATTTCGAACAGAATAGAAAGAGTTTCAAAGCCTTCTTCTTTTGCTTCTTGTGCAAATTTTGCATACATATCAGTCCATTCATAGTTTTCTCCGTCTGCTGCATCTTGCAGATTTGTCAGGGTGTCGGGAATTTTGTCACCATGTAGTGCTTTGAACCAAAGTTTTGCATGTTCTTTCTCATTGTTTGCAGTTTCTTCAAAAATTCTGCTTATTTGAACATAGCCTTCTTTTTTAGCTTGAGAAGCATAGTATGTGTATTTGTTTCTTGCTTCTGATTCTCCTGCAAGTGCAGTTTTTAGATTCTGTTCTGTTTTTGTTCCTTTTAACTCGGGCATAGGTCCCTCCTTTTTAGCTATTCTTTTTCAAACATATCTTTTCCAACGTTGCAAAGCGGACAGGTATAATCATCTGGTAAGTTTTCAAATGCAACGTTATCATTTTCTGCTGGATCATATACATAGCCGCATACTGTACATACAAATTTTTCCATAATTTTCTCCTTTACTGTTTACTTTTACATTCTTTACAGATTCCTGTAAAAACTATATCATGACTTTGAATTTCAAAGCCTGTTGAATTTTCTGTCTTTTTTATTAAATCAGGTGCTATATCTGCACTTATGTCAAAGACTCTCTTACATTTTTCACATATAAAATGATAATGCTCATGCGTGTTATGGTCAAAATGTGAAGATGGCTCCAGTCCGTCAATTTTTTTTATGATGCCGTTATCAGATAGTTGGTTAAGGTTTCTATATAAAGTCGCTAAACTTATTTTAGGATCTTTCTCCTTTATTTTTCCATAAAGGTATTCTGCTGTCGGGTGGACAACATTTTCTTTTAATGTATTTAAAATAAGTTCTCGTTGTTTTGAGTAATTCATCAAAATCACCATAAATGATAATAATTCTCATTTTATATTATTTTTTTTTAATTGTCAACTGCTATGTAAAATTTTATAGAAAAATTTTACATTATAGCAATTTTTCAAGTAGGTACGTTTTTATATAAATATGGTAAATGGTGTAGAAAATAATATTGTTCAAAATAAATCTTTGCATGTAGGAGTATTGACGCCCCCTAATGAATTGTATAAGCCTGTTTTGTATTCTCACGCAGAGGCGGATAAGCAGTTTAAGCAACTGGAAAAGGATATATATCAAACTCAAAAATCACAAAAATTTGAAAATAAAAGAAAAACACCATTGTCGGTAGTGCTTACAATATTTACTGCTGCTATAGGTGCAGGGTATTTGGTGTTTAAAAAAGCTATGAAATGGTAATTGCCTGAGTCGGCTACTTTTTTTATCTAAAAGTTTTATGATATAATAATTTTAAGGTTTTAAAATTTATGAAGAGAGGGGATATGATGAAAAAAATTTTAGTTGTTTTCATAGCAATGATAGTAGGCTGTTCTGTTTTTGCAAACGAAGCTGCTGTATATAATTTGGAAAACGGTCAGACAGTAATTATAAAAGAAGTTCATTCTAATCCGATTGTCACTGTCGATACTTGGATAAAGACAGGTTCAATTAACGAAAATGACGAAAACAACGGGGTATCACATTTTTTGGAACATTTGTTTTTTAAAGGTTCCACAAATCATGCTCCCGGAGAATTTGATAAGATTTTAGAAACCAAAGGTGCTATTACTAATGCTGCGACCAGTAAAGATTTTACGCATTATTATATCACAATTCCCTCAAATTATTTTGATTTAGCACTTGAGCTCCATGCTGATATGCTTTTGCACCCGTTGATTCCAAGAAAAGAATTGGAAAAAGAACGAAAGGTCGTAATAGAAGAAATTGCTAAAGATGAAACTGAGCCTCAAAGTGTTGTATATGATAATTTAATTTCAATGCTGTACACAACACACCCTTATAAACGACAGGTTATAGGTACAAAAGATATAATAAGCACAATTCATAGAGATGAAATTATGAATTATTATAACCAATTTTATGCTCCATCAAATATGGTGACTGTGATTGTTGGTGACGTCGATTCTCAAAAAGCAATTGAGTCGGTTAAAAAATATTTTTGTTGTGAAGATAAAAAGGTTGTAAAAAATAGTTTTCCTCAAGAAAAACAGTTAACGGAACAAAAGCACAAAATCGCATATCTTCCGACACAATCAGGTTATATGTTGATAGGATTTCGCGGAGTAAAGGCTACAAATAACGATTCCTATGTTTTAGATGTTATATCGACAATTCTTGGTGATGGAAGATCTTCGGTGTTCTATCGAAATATAAAGGATCAAAAACAATTAGCGTTTTCAATTGGTGCATCTAATGCCGGTTTTAGAGATGATGGAATTTTTTATATCTCGGCTAATTTTACTCCTGAAAATGCACAAAAATTAGAAGATGCTATTTTTGATGAAATCCAAAATATTCAAAAAAACGGGGTAACACCTGCTCAGGTTAATTTAGCGAAAAATATTATAGAGCGTGATACCTATTATAGCAGAGAATCAATTTCCAATATCGCTCAAGAAATCGGTTATACAATGGTTATAGCTGACGATATAAAGTTTTATAAAGATTACATAGCAAATATAAAAAAGGTAACGCCTGCTGATGTAAAAAGAGTTGCAAATAAGTATTTAGGCAAAGATATGTCTGCTGTGTCAATTATATTGCCTGAGAAATCTAAAGAAGTTGAGGTCTCAGCTAAAATTCCAACAAAAGAGATTTCTCCTGCAAAGTTGATAAGTGAACATCAAGGCACTAAAAAATATGAACTTTCAAATGGTGTAACTCTTTTACATACTCCAAACGATGTGAATGAAATTATAGCAATAAGCATTTGGGCGAAGGGTGGAACTTTTTTGGATAAAATTCCCGGAACATCTGTTATGACAGCTGATGTTATGATGAAAGGGACAAGGAAATATTCTTCCATTGAACTTGCTAAAGTGTTAGAAGATAATGGGATTAAAATAGAGCCCTCTGTCAGAGCCGATGCTTTTACTGTGAATGTTTTGACTACAAAACAAGAATATGAAAAAACAATTGAAATACTCAATGAGGTAATTAATAACGCAACTTTTGATGATTATGAAATTGAAAAAGTGCGTAATGAAAAACTTAATAAAATTAAACGAAATCGTGATATCCCGCTTCAGGTTGCAATCGAAAATTACAAATCATTAATTTTCGAAGGATCTCCATACTCTTATACAAGCAAAATTTTTGAAAAGACTTATCCTAAAGTCAGCCATGAAGATATTGTAGATTACTATAATAAAGTTTTTGCACCTCAAAATGTTGTAGTTTCAATTAATGGGAATATCGACGGGGAAGAAGTCATAAAGGATTTCACTAAAATTTTCGAAAACAAAAAAGGTGATACTTTTAATTATGCAAATTATGCTCAATTAATCGGAAGATTAACTTCGCAAAAAGATATTACAAAAATTATGCCTGAAACTAAGACTGATTGGATTTTCATAGCTTGGCAGACTCCAGGGGTTGAAGATAAAAAAGACTATGCCGCACTACAGGTAATTGATTCTTTGCTAGGCTCTGGCATGAGCTCCAGATTGTTTAAGAATATACGCGATCAGGAAGGGCTTGCATACCAATTAGGCTCAGGTTACGGTCCAAATATATTGAAAGGTTCCTTTGTGGTCTATATCGGTACAAATCCGCAGTCGATGGAAAAGGCCAAAAACTTGCTTTTGCAAGAAGTATTCAGACTCAAAAAAGAATTTGTCGGCAGTAAAGAACTCCGCGAAGCGAAAGACAAACTTATAGGAAATTATATTATTTCGTTGGAAACTAATTTGGAAAAAGCCTCCAGTTTGGGCTGGTATGAGTTGTCTGGTCGCGGATATGCTTATAAAGACGAATATATAAATTTGATAAATTCAGTGACTGAATCAGATATTATTGAAGTTGCTAATAAATATTTTAATAATAACTATGTTTTGTCAATTGTAAAGCCTCAATAATTGGGGCTTTACAATTTCACTAATCATTTTCAAATTGAAATAATTTTACCCCTGATATTTGCAAAGCATTTGCGAGTTTGTTTACTGTTTTTAATGTAATATTACATTTCCCGTTTTCGATTTGACTTATTCTGTGCTCAGATATTTCTACCATCTCACCCAGCTGAGCTTGAGTATAATCCTTTTTTATTCGGTACATTTTTAGTCTGAAACCAAATTCTTTCAAAAATTCATCGTCTAACATAATTTAAATGTTAGCAATCATGTATTGATAAATAAATTATATTATGTTATAATAAATATTATATTATAATATAATAAACAGTGAGGTATAATGAAAAAATATAAAAACAATTATACAAAGTATTATTTTAATGCATTAAAAGATGCAAATAAAAATTTAGCATTCACGCTTGCCGAAGTGTTGATAACGTTAGGCGTAATCGGAATAGTCGCGGCTTTAACTATTCCAGGTGTTATAGAAGGTTATAAGAAAAAAGAAACT
>CASGAK010000038.1 GCA_949299435.1 uncultured bacterium | reverse complement strand
GATTCGAACGCATGACCTACCGCTTAGAAGGCGGTTGCTCTATCCAGCTGAGCTACCAGGGCTTGGATCCAGAGGGTCTAGACAGACATTTGGTTTCTTGGGGTATCCGTATATTCCCTCTGAAATCTATGTTATCATAAAAATTTTTTCTTGCAAGATATTTTGTTATAAATTCTCTTTAACTTTTGCTATTGGAATTATGCCGAATAGTTTATAGACTAATGTATTTGGATAATAGTAAAATGTTTTTAATAGGTTAATATTTAGTAACTTAATTCGATCTCGTTTTGCCATTTTGTAGTTTTTTAAAATACTTTCTAAGTTATGCATCTTGGCAAAGTCTATCATAATTTTTTCCATTTCTATACAGTCTAAATAATTTTTTTCTTTTTTACTTGACCTTATTGAATTGGGGGTTCGTCTGTAATAATAATTACAGTTTGGTACAGTGACAATTCCTTTAAGGGAATATATTACCTGAATTGACCAGGGAATATCCTCATATGCTTTACCTTTTATAAATTCTAAATTTAATGCGATAAGACTTTTACGGTTGTATATTTTATTCCAAACATAGTTTTTGTAGGGAATATTTGCGGCTATTAGTTTTTGTTTGTTTTCTGTAAAAAATTCTTCTTTATCATAGCGGAGTTTATAGCTTTGATTATTTTTGCCTGTTCTTATAATATTTGCACAAGCAATTTCACTATTATATTTGGTTGCTGAATTGTATAGTTTTTCATAAAAATCATCAGCTACCCAATCATCAGAATCTACAAAACCTATATATTCTCCTGATGCTATTTTCAATCCGTCATTTCTTGCTGCAGATAGTCCTTCGTTTTCTTTTGATAGAATCTTTATGCGATTATCTTTTAAAGCATAATCTTTTATAATTTTCAAAGAATTATCTGTAGAGCCGTCATTTATGCAAATAATTTCTATATCTTTTAATGTTTGATTAATTAGAGATTCCAAACATTTTTCAAGATACTTTTCACAATTATAAACAGGTACTATTATTGAAATTTTAGGAATATTATACATTTTCTGCTTTCATCAAGTTCCATTTTATTTTTGCTAAAAATATTTTTATTTTAATACTGATATAATTATCACCCTCATTTAATTTAAAATATTTCCACCAACCATTAGGACATTCCAAATCAAGATGATTTTTTAATTTTGTTATATTTTCTAAGAAATTATTTTTAAAATTTTTATCACATTTCCCATACCAAGATAAGGATTTATTAAAATATTTATTTACAATTTGAGTTATAAATTTTTCTTTCAATGCCAATTTTTCTAATAATTGTTCAGCGATATAAAGATTTGCAATCGGAGCATCTGTAGTTTTTCGGTTATTTGAAGTAATTGAGCCGGGACGATTTTTGACATAGTAATAAAGATTTTCATTTAATACGAAAATGTTTTTGGCAGTTAATATCATATGCAGGTAAAATAATTGATCTTCACCGTTTCTTATTTCTTGGAATTTTATATTATTAATATCTAAAAGTTCTTTTTTATATAATTTATTCCAAGCTGTTGGAGGAAGGCAAAACAAATCATTTTCATAATCTTTCAGTGTAAGAATTTTTTCTTTATATTTAGAAGAAATTTTTTCAACGCTATACATGCCTTTGGTTGCCATATGTCCTTTGACAGAATAAGCTCCAAATACAACAACATCTGTGTTATATTTTTTAATACCGCTAACCGCTTTTTCTATTAAAGTTTCATCAATCCAATCATCAGAATCAACAAATAAAACATATTGACCGCTGGCGTTTTTTAGTCCTGTATGTCTTGCTGAAAATAGCCCTTTATTTGTTTGTGTAATTATTTTAATGCGTTTATCTTTTCCTGCATACTCTTCCAAAATTTTAGCAGAGCTATCTGTAGAGCCGTCATTGACACAAATAATCTCAATATCTTTAAATGTTTGTGAAATTATTGACTCCAAACATCTTGCAAGAAACTGTTCAACATTATATACGGGTACTATGATTGATACTTCGGTCATAACAACTCAATTTTATAATTAGTGCAAGTTAAAGTCAACTATAAAAAAGTATAAAATAACATTTTTTATTAGTGCTGGCAATTTTATTATTTTTACGCTACAATCCCTGTAGATGTAAACATTTTAGAGGAATTAAAAATTATGTTAACCGGAAATCAAATTAGAAAATTATATTTAGATTATTTTAAAGATAAACATCAACACACAGTTGTTGAAAGCTCAAGTCTTGTACCTGATAATCCGACGGTACTTTTGACAACAGCAGGTATGTTACAATTCTTACCGATATTTTTAGGAATAGTAAAATCACCTTATGCTCCTGCTCGTGCAACTTCTTGCCAAAAGTGTGCTCGTGCCGGCGGTAAAGATTCAGATATTGAAAATGTTGGTCGTACACCTCGCCATCATACTTTCTTTGAAATGTTAGGTAATTTCTCTTTTGGAGATTATTACAAAAAAGAAATTATTCCTTGGGCTTGGGAATTTGTAACTGAAGTCTTGAAACTTGATAAAGACAGATTGTGGATTACAATTTTTGAAACTGACGACGAAGCATATGAAATTTGGCGAAATGTCGGAGTACCGGCCGATAGAATTAAAAGAAAAGGTAAAAAAGATAACTTTTGGGGCCCTCCTGGAGCTTCAGGATCTTGCGGACCTTGCTCTGAAATTCACTACGATTTAGGAGAACAATATAAATGCTCTCCTGACTGCGGTATTGATACTTGTGAATGTGACAGATGGGTTGAAATTTGGAACTTGGTATTTACAGAATTATATCAAGATGAAGAAGGTAACCAATCTCCTCTTGAAAGCAAAAACGTTGATACAGGTATGGGCTTAGAACGTATCACAATGGTATGTCAGGGTGTTGCATCTACTTTTGAAACTGATTTATTGAAACCTATATTGGATAAAGTTTGTGAAATGTCAGGTGTTCCATACAAAAAATCTGAAAAGACAGATATTTCACTAAGAATTATTACAGACCACGCAAGATGCGTAACTTTCTTGATTTCTGATGGTGTAATTCCCGGAAATGAAGGTCGAAGCTATGTTCTTAGAATGATTTTAAGAAGAGCTCTAAGACACGGCAAAATTTTGGGAATGGATTTGCCTTTCTTATACAAACTCGTAGATGTGGTTGTAGAACATTATGGAGAAGCTTATCCTGATTTAGTTAAAAATAAAGCTAAAATCGTTGATACAATCAAAAAAGAAGAAGAAAGATTTAATAAAACTCTTGATAGAGGCTACAAACTTCTT
>CASGAK010000037.1 GCA_949299435.1 uncultured bacterium | reverse complement strand
ACTGCAGGCAGACTTCAAATCGACACTGATATGATGGCTGAGTTGCTTTTGATTGACAGGATTTTTCACCCTGATGAAAAATTACTTGTAATCGACGCAATGACAGGTCAGGAAGCTGTGAACGTCGCAGAAAACTTTGATGCACAACTGGGACTTTCAGGACTTGTACTGACAAAACTTGACGGTGACAGTAGAGGCGGCTCTGCATTAAGCGTATCCTATTGTACAGGAAAACCGATTAAACTGACAGGTACAGGTGAGAAATTGCACGCACTAGAGGATTTTTATCCCGAGCGTATGGCTACAAGAATTTTAGGAATGGGTGATATCGTATCGCTTGTAGAACGTGCTCAAGAAGTTTTTGATGAAAAACAAGCACAAGAACTCGAAGCTAAAATGGCAAAATCAGAATTTTCATATAACGACTTTTTGAATTTGCAAAAACAAATGAAAATGTTTGGCTCTATGGGAAATATTCTAGGCATGATTCCCGGACTTAAAATAGGTAAAGATGACAGAGATAAAATTTCCCATGAGGGAGAAAAACAATTCAAAAGAATGGAAGTATTTATTCAGAGCATGACACCTGCTGAGCGAAACAAACCCGAATTGATAGATACAAGCCGTAAAAAGCGTATTGCAAAGGGTGCAGGAATGGATTTAGCAGAAGTAAACACTTACATCAAACAATTTGAGCAAATGCGAATGATGATGAAAGGCATGTATGATATGAAAAACATGTTCGGTAAAATGAGTTCAGGAATGCCAAGCCCCTCAGGAATGCCCAACATGCCTGGACTAAGTCCTAAAATGGGCAAACACGCAGTAAACAAGGCTCTCAAAATGATGCGTAGGTTTAAATAGACAAATATTTTTTCAACAATTCTGCTTTGTTATTTATACGTTGGGACAAAACGCAAATATTGCTTGTCCGAGAAATTCTCGCGATAAGGAACATGAAACTTTTGAGTGACCTATTAGAGGTGAGAGTTAGTGAGCGGAGCCTTGAAAGAGTTGGAAAGCAGGTGGCGAAGATCTGCTTTTGTCGCCCCAGATGAATTTCATCAGGGGCATACTTTTTACAATCTAAAAATTCCATAATCAGAACTTTTTCAATTTTGCATAGGCAGCGTCCATAGCCTTAACACCTTGTTTGCCAAAGTCAATTGTATACATCATACTATCTCCTACATGAATTACTTCTTTAATATGACCGATACCGAGTTTGTCATGAAAAACTCTCTCACCTTCATTGAATACATATTCTACAGTAGGAGCAGACTGTTCTTTTTCAATTTTTTCCTGCTCTTTTTGCTGCTGTTCAGCAACTTGTCTGTTACGTTCCTCAAGCATTCTTTTAATTGCATTGTCTTTAAAAAACTCTTTTACTTTTTCCTCATCTCGCTGTTTATTGACTTTATTTTTAACCAAAATCGTACGTGATGGAGTTCTTTGAGGCTGTGAATACCCTCCGTAAGAGTATTTTGATTTTTCAGATGAATTGTCTGCAGTGTGACTTCTACCGCCCGATGCAAGCCCTTTAGTCGGAGCTACGAAACCTTTCCCAAAACCGCTTGAGGGTTTCACATAGCCGTAGCTGTCTGATTGTGCGGCTGAATAATTAAAATCTGATCTACCTGTCTTTGCTCTTGATACCGCATTTTGGAATGTGGAAGACCCACTTGTAGAACCTTCGAACGAAGTTGTTTCAAGCAGTTGGCGGGGAATTTCTTCGATAAATCTTGAAGGGTTATAGTATTTGTATTCTCCCCACATCTGACGACGTTTTGCTGATGTAAGATAGAGTTTTTCCTCAGCTCTTGTAACTCCCACGTACATCAGACGACGTTCTTCTTCCATTTCTGATGGGATATTGAAAGTTCTTTGGTGAGGAAATACCCCCTCATCACAGCCTGCCAAAAATACAACAGGAAATTCAAGCCCTTTTGCTGCATGCAGTGTCATTAGTGTCACATTATTTGCAATATTATCAAGGTTATCCGTATCTGAAACAAGTGCTACCTGCTGTAAGAATTCACCTAAAATATTTTCGCTGTCCTCAGGCTCAAATTCTCCGGCAACGTTTACAAGCTCTTGCAGGTTTTCTATATCTGCTTCGCTTTCCGGTGTATTTTGTGACTGCAATTCCGCTAAATAACCTGTTTTTTCTATAACTAAAGTCACAAATTCTTGCAGACTGTAGTTTTTCACAGCGTCTTTAAATTTTAAAATCAGTTCTGCGAAATCTTTTATTTTTGAACGAGTTCTTTGAGGAATATCCTCATTTTCATCAATCCTTTGAGCGGCATCAAACAAGGAAATGTCGAATTTATCCGCGTAATCCTGCAGGTTTTTAACCGTTGTATCACCTATTGCACGTTTAGGGACATTTACTATTCTTCTGAAACTTTGGCTGTCATCGGTATTATAGATTAATCTTAAATATGCGATTATATCTTTAATTTCTTTTCTGTCATAGAATTTTAAACCGCCATAAATCCTATAAGGCACAGCTGCAGCCATACAGGCTTCTTCCAAGGCACGCGATTGGGAATTGGTACGGTATAAAATAGCATAACGATTATAATCACCCCCTGAATCCTGTTTAATACGACTTACAATAAAGTTCGCTTCATCTGCCTCATCTTGAGCTTCAAAATAATCTATTTTTTCACCCTCACCTTTGTTTGAATACAAAACTTTATCCACACGTTCAGTATTGTTTTCAATAATTGCGTTCGCTACATTCAAAATATTTGCAGTAGAGCGATAATTTTGCTCCAATTTTATCAATTTGGTGTTTTTAAAATCCTTTTGAAAGTTCAAAATAATCGTATAATCAGCACCACGCCAACTGTAAATTGATTGATCGACATCGCCTACTACGCATAATGAGCGTTCTTCGGGAACATCTTCCAAATTATTTGTATATAGCATTTTTACAAGTCGATATTGAGCTAAGTTCGTATCTTGGTATTCGTCTACCAAAATATGTTTAAACCTATTGTAGTAATACTCTCTCACTTGAGCGTTCTGCTCCAGTAGTTTTACTGTCAACATTAACATGTCATCAAAATCTATTGCGTTATTGTTGTTTAGAGTATTTTCGTATTCTTCGTATATTGAAGCTATCTTTTGCGATTTAAAATCTCTTGCAAAAGTTGCGAATATATATGCGTCCTGCATTTTATTTTTTGCATTGGAAATAATTGATTTTACAAGTTTCGGCTGATAAATTTTGTCATCTAAATTTAACTTTTTAACAGCCTGTTTTATTACTGCGTTAGAATCCGTTTCGTCATAAATCGTAAAATTTTTATCAAGTTTTTTGCCTGATTGAAAGTTGTAATTGTCTATATTTTATCTTAAAATTCTTCCGCAAATTCCGTGAAATGTGCCTACCCACATATATTTAACGGTATTTTCACCGATAATTTTACCAAGACGCTCTTTCATTTCTTTTGCAGCTTTATTGGTAAATGTAACCGCTAAAATATCTTTCGGCTTTGCACCTTGATTTACAAGATATGCAATGCGTGTAGTTAAAACTTTTGTTTTTCCGCTGCCTGCTCCTGCAAGGATTAATAGCGGACCTTTCACCGTCTGTACGGCTTCTTTCTGCTCCTTGTTAAGATTTTCCAATAGATTTTCCATTCTCCCTATTCCCAAAATTAAATTTTTGTGTTATAATCAGCATAATCGAAAAAAATATTTATTGCAATTGTAGTTTATTTAGAAAGTAGGAAAAATGGCAAATTTTGAAGATATTCTATTGAATGCAGGTGACAACGATAATAATGAGCAACCGTCAATTATGGTACCTATTGATGATATGGATACAGTGAGTGCGGATTCCCCGCATACGGTTGATGAATTAGCTCAGGAGCTTGCTACAATAAGACAATCTGCTAAAAAAATTGCCATAATCGGCAGTCGAAATCTTCCAATTACTCATCAGCAAATGATTGAGACACTTGCAACAGCTCTAGTACGTCAGGGTAATACCATCATAACATCAGGCGGATCTTCAGGTACCAATGCAGCAGCTATTCGAGGTGCAATGAAAGCTAATCCTGATAAATTGAAGGTTATTTTACCTCAAACTATCGGACAACAGCCAAGTGATGTTCAAGACCAGCTTATCGGTGTACCAAATATCATTGAGCACGCTGATAGAGCTATGATGACTTTAGCTGATGCGTCCAGAGTTTGCAACAGAGAAATTATTGATGACTGCAATCAGTTGATTTGTTTCCTCTCTCATACAAGTAAAACCCTTCATAACGCAGTGCAATACGCTGAAGAAGGACATAAAGTTATTACTGTTTTCTATTTGGATTAATT
>CASGAK010000036.1 GCA_949299435.1 uncultured bacterium | reverse complement strand
AGATAATAAAAGAACATACATATATAATAACGGACCAGTTGACTTAGGTCGTGTTGCAACCGGCGGTAAAATGAACTTCTATAAGCCAGTAACTTATCCTGGAGCATCATACAATGTTCACGATTGTAACAACAATATCTTAAAAGACAAACTTCCTAGTTATGATGCAGCTAAGACTGAAGCTGAAAAAATTGCCAAAGAAAACCCTGATAAATATAACTTCTTTATAAAATAAAATCTGTCTGTATTATATAAAAAAGAGGTCGCTAGAAATGGCGACCTCTTTAGTTTTCAATAATTTCTACACCCTTATCGATTGCAGTAAGTCCGTTTTTAATCCAATAGCCATCAAGTTCTTTAAAGTTTTCATCAATCATAAAGTAAGTGGAGCCTGAGCCGGACATTATTGAATTTGGAAAGAGCTGTTTAATTTTTTGCAATTCTTCATAGTCATCAATTACAGCCCATTCAAGGTCATTTTTGAAATTTTCCCTGTCTGATTCATTGCGGGATTTTTTTTCAGAAAACTTTGTATAGGCTTCTTTTGCACTTATTCCAAGATTTATGGGCTTTATTAAAGATACATTAAACTTTTCAAATTCCAGTTTTTCTAAAATTTCACCTCTGCCTTTTGTCATTTGACGTCCGCCTTCAAGACAGAAATTCAAATCAGAACCGAGTTTTGCACAAAGATTATGGAGTTCTGAACGGCTGAGCGGGTGTTTGAAGTATTCATTCAGACCGAACAAAATTCCTGCGGCGTTCGTACTTCCTCCTGCAAGTCCTGCGGATATCGGAATGTTTTTTTCGATAAATACCTCTATTTTATGCGGGGAAAGATTTGTACTTTCAATAAAAAGGATTACAGCTTTGTAGACAAGGTTTTTTTCGTTGTAAGGAATATCGTCACTTGTGCCTGAAAGTTTGATTTCCCAATTTTTTGCAGGTATTGCCTCTAAAGTCAGATAATCATACAAACTTATTGTCTGCATAATACTTTCAATATTATGGAAGCCGTCAGGACGTTTTGAGGTGATTTTTAAGTCGAGATTAATTTTGGCAGGACACTGAATTTTCATTTTTCAAAAGTTCCTCTGATAATTTTCCGAACATCTCAATAGAGAGTTTTTCCCCGCGTGTGTTTTCGTCAATGCCTAAAGTTGATAGGGATTTTTGAATATTTTCTTTGGAAAAACCTCCTTGCAGCAGGCAGTTTTTAATATTCTTTCTGCGTTGAGCAAAAGCTGCTTTGACTGTTTTTCGAAAGTGTGAATAGTCAGTGAGAGCAAGTCTGGGTGTTTCTTTTACGTTGAGTTTTACGAGTGCTGAATTAACCTTTGGTGCGGGATAGAAAGATTTTCTTCCGACGAGTTTGAAAATTTCTACATCTGCCCAAAATTGAGAGAGTATTGTCAAAAGTCCGTATTGCTTTGACGGAGAATTTTCATCAGCTACCATGCGTCTTGCGACTTCTTCTTGTACCATTAAAATAATATCTTTTATGAGATTTCGGTTTTTATTCTGCAAATCGTCCACTTCACCCAGTAAATGAGCGATAATAGGGCTTGTAATATAATATGGAATATTTGCTACAATTTTTACTTTTTCGTTTGTAAGTTCTGTAAAGTCGGTTTTTAAAATATCCTGATGTATTATTTTGAGATTTTCAGCGTTCAGTTTTTTCAACTCTTTAATCGCGTCTTCATCTAATTCTATCGCAATAACTTTTTTGGCATGCTTAATTAATTGCTCTGTTACAAATCCTACGCCTGGACCTATTTCAATTACGATATCCTCTTTTGTAATATTTGCTTCGTCAATGATAGCGTCTATTACGTCAGGATTTATCAGAAAATTCTGTCCGAGTCGTTTTTTAGTTTTAAAAAATTTAGCACGTTCAAAGTAGTTCATCTTAACTATTATAATACCACAGACAGGCTAATGTTTATTCATATAATATTTGATATTTTAATATCTGTTATAGTATTATATTTTTTAACGGAGGCAAAAGTGAGTAAATTGCAAACAAAAGAAAAGCTAGAAAAAGAAGATATTTTAGCCCTTTTTAAAAAAGGTTGTAAATCTGATTCGGAGCTTAGTGTAGGAATTGAATATGAAAGGTTGCCTATATCAGTTGTGACGAATAGAGCAGTACCTTATGAGGGTGATTTCGGGGTTTGTAAATTTTTAAGATCTTTTGCAAAGTTTGAAAATTGGGATTACATAACTGATGATTATAATATAATCGGACTGAAACAAGAGCATGACACAATTACATTAGAGCCGGGAAGTCAGGTGGAGCTGAGTGTAAAGCCTGAAAAAACAATTTTTGATTTAAAAAAGAAAATTGATTTATTAAATAAGCAAATGGCACCGATTCTTGACAAATTTAATATTAGACTTTTGGAATACGGTGTATCACCTGTATCTACACATAAAAATATTTCTTTAATTCCTAAAAGACGATACAAAATTATGGCTCATTATCTTTGGGGAATTTTATCCGATGTTATGATGAGAGAAACCGCTGGGATTCAAGGAGCCTTTGACTTTAAAGATGAGGCTGATGCAATACGAAAATTTAATATAGCAAATAAATTGACACCCTTTATTACGGCGATGTTTGCAAATTCTCCGATTAGAGGAGGGGTGGAGACAGGTTATAAGACATTTAGAGCACTCAGTTGGTTAAATACGGATAATGACAGATGCGGTTTTTGCGGAAAAATGGAACAGGAATTTTCTTTTGAAAAATATGTGGATAATGTTTTGAAAAGTCCGATTATTTTTATAAACAGAGAGGGAATGCCTGTTGAAATACGTGGCAAAATAAATTTTGAGGAATTTATGGAAAACGGTTTTGGGGATTTTGAAGCAGAAATTGATGATTTTAAACTCCATGCAAACCTTTATTTCCCTGAAGTCAGAATGAGGAATTTTATTGAAATAAGAAATCACGACTGTGTTTCAAAAGATATGATTTATGCGGTGCTCGCGATTTATAAGGGAATTTTATACAGTGATGGTGCTATGGGTGAAATAGATGAATTATTTGCAGATTATACCTATACAGATTTTGCAGAATTAAGGTACAATGTGCCTAAAAGTGCATTATCCGCAAAAATAAAAGGGGTTACTATATCAAATATTGCACGAGAAATTCTTTATATTTCTGAAAAGTCACTTATTGAAATGGATACAAAAGAAGAAAAATTCTTGGAGCCGATAAAAGAATTAACTTTTGATTGCGTATCACCTGCTGATATTATTATTAGAAATTGGAACGGGATTTGGAATAAAGATATTTCTAAATTGATTAAATATTTGAGCAGATAATTTACATATAAAGCCAAAGTATCAGTCTTGCATATTTTGCGACGAGTACGGCAAGAAAGCTGAATATAAAATCATAAATAATTTTAATTCCGCTTTGGGCTAAAATCCAGCCGCTTGTGAACATAAAACCTTCATGTTTTATTCCTGCAATAATCAACATGTAAATTATTCCAAAAATATGTATTGTTAGAATTCCTGCTATTATAGCTTTGATGATATTTTTATATGTAAACCCATTTTTTAAAATTGTTCCTGTGAGAAATACTGCGGGAATGTACGCTAAAATATATCCGAAACCGTATTCTTTAAAATATCCAAGTCCACCTCCAAGTGCAAATACAGGCATGATAAAAAGCCCTGTAAGTATGTATATTAAAACACTTGCTAATCCGAATTTTCTGCCTAAAAGTGCTGCAATAAACATAACTGCAGGTACTTGTGGAATTAAATTAAAAGTATGGATATAGTCTTGGATTTTTAAATTTCCGCCTGAAAACAATTCAGCAGGTATTCCTAAATGGGTTATGTTAAGTTGTATAAAAGTCGAAATAACCAAAAGAAACGAGCAGGCAACTATCAGTAAAATACTGCTAATACTGAATTTTAGACCTGATTTTGAAGTTCGGACGGTCTTTACTTTGGGTTGTACAGCTTCCTCTGTCATAATTTGTATATAATCCCTGCTTTTTCTTCTAAATTTTTAAGATTTTGTTCGTATATATTTTTAAATTTATCGTAAAAAATGTTTTCTGTCCACATTATTAAGGCATCTTCATTATTGTCCTGATAGTAGCCTTTTCTTATGCCGAGGGATTTGAAGCCGTATTTTTCGTATAATTTTATCGCAGGCTCATTTGATACACGAACTTCAAGGGTAATATATTTAATCATTTCTTTGTAGCAGGATTTTATAATAGCAGTCAAAAGAGCTTCCCCTATGTGATTTCTTCTGAAATCCGGAGATACTGATACATTTGTAATATGAGCTTCTTCTAAAATTTGCCAGCAGCCTGCATATCCTGTCATTTCACCCTTTTCGTTGAATGAGCAGTAATATTTTGCAAGTTCATTATTGATTTCGTTGAAAAAAGATTCCTTAGACCAATGGTGTGGTCCGTAAGATTGTTCTTCAATTCGGATTACGTCATCAAGGTAATCCCTTTGCATAGGCTCAATTTTTATTTGAACTTTTTCCATATAAAAATTTTAGCATGACAGAAAGTCGTGAGCAACGATTAAATTTTATTTGTAAACTGTAAAAGGTCTGCGATTTTTAAAATAAAATTAAATTGATTATACATTTTTTCTATAAGTTTTTTATTATTTGTGCGTTTATAAAGTTTGGCTATATTAAAAGAATCTTTACCTATATCTATTGCGATGAAAAGTCTTCTTCCCATAAACGAAAGTGCTATATTTTTTGCATTGAAAAGTATCTTTAATGCTTTTATTTTTTCCATAAATCCCGTTGTCAAAATAAAACGACATTCTACTTGATTGTTTGAATATACATTGAACATTTTGTTAAATTCTGTATCTTCAAGTAAAACTTTTTCATATCCTTTTGGTGCAAAAAGTCTGTTGTCTTTAATTATTATTTCTGTTGGAAATTTTTGACGGTTTTTAAAAAAGTATTCAATCACAATTCCGTCAAAGACATTTGTTTTATAAATTCCCAAACCTGATTTGAGTGTTTGTTCACTGATTTTTATAGGAATTCCTTTATAAGTCCCGACAAAATTGTCGTCCGAATAATTGTCATTGAATTGCGGTAATATTAGGATTGACTTAAGTATTTTTTCATCAATCTGGCTGTAGCCTAGAATCCAATAATCCCATTCGAAATCGCTAAAACATTCTATAAAGTTTAGTAGAATTTTTTCTTTAATTTTTATTTCAAATTCTTTTTTTATGTACCAATGTATAAAGCATCCAAAAAGTACAATCATGAAAAGTATCTTGCAATGTTGGGTTCGTTGAAAGGTTAAAATATTTTCTGTAAATAAATATAATATTCCAAAGAATAAGCTTAATTCTATAAATATTACCAATGCAAGAAGACCAACTCTCAGAAATTCATATTTTTTAAGAGTTGGTTCAATATTATTGTAAAAGTTTTCAAAAATTTTATCAGCCATTGTAGCGGTTTCCTAAATAATTAGTTTTCAAGAAAACTTATTCTAAATTCTTTTGTTTTATCAAGAATTTGATTGTAAAAATCTTCTTCTTTAACTTTTGCCAAAATTTCTTCTTTAGTTCCGCGTTTTAGAATGACGCTTTCTTTTTGTCCCAAAGGTCCTTCACCTGTCAGTTCTAAATATCTTAGCTTTTCAAAGTTTTTAACTTCGTCTTTCAAGATTTTCGGAAGCGGTTTAATTTCGATTGTCAAACCTTTTAAAATATCTTTAGGGTCTGATGTAGAAATTGACTCTCTTACATTTTTGAAACTCCCGTATTCGCAGACTTCTCTTTCTACGCGGTTTTTTAAATCTTTAATTATATTGAAAAGTCGTTCTTCAAAACTGTCTATTTTTTTGCTTCCTGTCGGTTTTGCCATAGTCTTAATTTTTCCTAGATTAATCGGTTCCATAATTTTATCCTCATTTTTATTATACATTATTTAGGAATATATTCTATATCTGTAAATAAATTTAATGCAAGTGGTATTTCTTTATTCTGATTTATATATTCTTCAATCATATTATGTTTTTCAGTAGATACGGCTTTAAATCCGTTTTTATAATAAAATTCTAAGTTTGTTAATTTGCCATTTAACCCTTTCATAGGACTTGCTGTAGCAATTAGTCTTCCGCCAAATCCTTTATCATTACTTATTTTTTCAAGTTGTTTAAGAAGTTTTGTACCAATACCTATTCCTTGAACATTTGATACCAAACCTTCAAAATAAATGCATGGCTCTTTCGATTGGTTATTTTTTATGCAGAAAGTTACATTTCCTAAAATATTGCCGAATTCATCATCTATTGATATATTTCCTGCATTTAAATATTCATTTGTATTAATTTTCATTTTATCCGTATTTACTTTTATGGGCTTGTTTGTATTTTTGTCCATTACATAGCCTTTTTCCAGTTTAACATCAGGGGTGTTAAATTTTCCTGAGGGGATATTAATAACCCTTTCTGTTTTTGATAGGTAGGTATAAAGTGCTGTTTGCTCGTCAATTTTACCTTTTTTTAGTCCATCGGCAAGCTCATGTAAAAGCTCAAGATTTTCTGCTTTTAGTACCGGATTATCAAGTCCGAAATCCTCAAGTTTTGGAGGGGTACTTTCAAATCCGAGCTCTTGTTTTCTTAGATGTTCATAATTAGCAGTAAGATATTCATTATATTTTTCATATTGATTATCATCAAGATTTTTTACGGCGGTCTGTATAGGCTCGTATAAGTTTTTCAAAATAGGGTTTCCGCCTGTTACATCTTTTTTTTCTCGAATGTCATAGGGGACATGTTCACATTCTGCGAATTTGTTGATTTTTGAACCTCTTAGCTGCCATTCGAAGACAAATCCGTCTTTTGTCATAAAGTTCATTTGCAGTGCTGTATAGCCTGATGGTCTGACTTTTGTCAAGTCAGTTTTTATATTTAAATCAATTCCGTATTCTGCCGCATAATCACGTAATAATGCGACTTGTTTTTCTGAAAAATACTGAATACCGTCTTTACCCATGTAGTTTGTTATTCGGGTTGCTTTTATGGAGGAATTCGGGTCTTTTGCTTGCTGTTTTATTATTTTTTTGATTTTATCTACCATTTCTGTAGATTGCCGCTCTGCTGCCATTTGGAGTGCTTTTTTAGGATCTTTTTTATACATTTCTACAATCTCAGGATATTTTTTATAATCAAAATCCGGAAGTTCTGTTCTTGTACCTACGGCATCTTTTATTGAAGAAATTGCATCTTTAAAACTTGCGGGGTGTTTTGCATCGCATATAGCGTTTTTAATTTTGTCATATAGACTCTGTGCACTTTTGGGACGATGTGTCATATTGACTCCTGCGGTGCCTAGTCCTGCTTTATTCATTATTTTTAAAATCGCTTTTTCTGCTTTTACTGCTTTTTGGTGAATTTCTTCGGCTTTTTCACGCGACATTTTTTCACCTGCTTCATTTAATTCAAGTTTTGTTTTCCCGTCTTTTGTCTTAACTTCTTTTGTAATAGGTATATCAGGAGTTTCTATTTCTTTTACGGCAGTAATTTCTTTCGCAATTTTTTGATTGCGTTTATTTTCTGCAATTCTGTGGATATATAAAAGGTTTTCTGATGCTTTTTCAAGTTCTGCTTTACTTATGTGAGGATTACTTTCCAGCAGACTTTTTTGGATAATTTTAATTTTTTCGCCATCGGATATTTTAGCAAAGGTTTTGTGCATAACTGTACCCATTAGAGCTCCGTTTGCTGAGTTTATGTAATCCATAAAAGTTACATCTTTATCACGACTTTTTTGAATTGCATATGTCGCAAGTACGTCTGCTGTAAATTCTGCTGTTGTACCGCTTGCTTTTGCGGTGTTTTCTATTAAATTCAATGATTGTTGTAAATTCACAGGGAGTTTATGACCTGATTTGTAAAGTTCTATCAATTCATCAATGGTTTTACCTGTGTTTTTTGCAACGGTTTGAAGTCCTTTTTGTCCTAAAAACATTCTTGCTTTATCGCCTACTGCTCCTGTTGCAAGTCCAAGTGCTATCCACATTGCTCCTTCTGCAACACTCATTCCGTAAGATTCCCAATCGGGTTGTTCCGCGGTTAAGTTTTCGATCAGTTTAACCGGTTGAGTTGTCTGAATACCTATTATTACAGGGGTTGCCTTTGAGGCAATATTTGTTGCGGTATTTACCGCTTTTAGTGCTGTGCCTGTTTTGGTAAGCAGGCTGGCTCCTTTTAGGATAATTCCGCTCCCCATTACCATTGTTGCCATTGAAATTACATTTATACCAGTTTCAATATAAGCGGTGTTTTCTTTTTGAGATTTTATGTAGTTATCGGCAAGCAGTTCGGCGTTTTTCTCGCCATAGGCTGTTTTGAATGCTGTTTGATATTCTGTTTTTATTGTGTTGTATTTTTCTTGTGTAAGTTTTTCCAAGTCTGCATTCGTTGCATTTTCTGGAGGGGTTATCCCTATTGCAGAGCTGTATGTTTTATTCAGACGCAGTTTCATTTCATCTGCAATTACTTGAAGTTCTTCCATTGTCGCTTCTGAGGGAAATCCGCTTTTATCTGTTCTATAAATTGTGTAGTTGCCTTTTTTGTTTTTGGAAATCCTGAAATCTCCTCCGTATTTTTTAATCGCCTCATTGTCTGAGTTCGCATTTTCTATATCTTTGAGAATTTTATTTATTTCGTTTTTGTTCTTTATACCAAGTGCTGTGAATGTTTTTAAAATGGCATTGTTTGCATCTTGAAGCCCTGCGTTTGAAGTATTATTTACAGTGGATAAGTTAAGGTTAGTTTTTAGGTTGTCTACTGTAAATTTTATGCTTTCAACTCTATTCATTTCATCAGCTTTTTCATTGCATAATTCAATATTTTGAGCAGAAAATTCAACCCCTCGCAATTCCTTGAATTTGGCTTTAAATTCAGGTGGGTTTTCAGATAATTCTGAGAGTTTTTTTATATCGTTTTTGTTATTTTCGATTATATTTTCGACATTTGACTTACGTGTTTCTGCATTGAATGTTTCTTTGACAAAGTTTACTGCCTTTGAAATTGCTCCTTCGGTTTTATTTTGATTGTCCAGTTTTTCCCGGGCTTGGGCGGTAGAATTTTTTAGAAAATTTATCGCTTGGTTTTGGTAATTTACTTGACTTTTTTCTGTCGTCCAATCAGGAATGGGGGCTATTTTGTTCGAAAAACCTTTTTCAAATGCTGAATTTTTTATAAAAGCAGCAGCTTCTTCACGGCTGATGATGCCTTTTTCTGCCATAATTGATAAAATCTCGCTTTGGGGAAGTGATTTCAAAGTTTGATTTTTTTCCAAAAATTTATTTAATTCAGCACTAACCTTATTCATTATATTTTTGCTTACGGTTTTTTCTGTTAAAACTTTAGTTTTGTTAAGCTATTGTTACAAATTGGATTTAACTTATACTGCGTGATAAAATTTATTCTAAGAGTAAGTTGACAGTAAGGATATAAGATGAAAAACATTGTTGTATATACAAGTAAAAAAGCATCTTCTTTAGCTGATATATTATCAGGAATTGAGGAAGCTAACGTAAGAATTGAGGATGCCGAGAAGTTAAGAGATTATGAAATGCTTAATCCGGCTTTGATTGTTGTTGAAGATGTGCCTAATATAAAAGATGTTTTAATGGTTGTTAAGTTTAAGGCTCCTGTGCTTTTTGTAGGAGAAGTTTTTAAAGGAACTACAGTTAGGGCTTATACTTATGATATGATTAAAACTCCTGTAGATAGTGAGGAGCTTTTAATCAGAGCTAAATCTATGTTGAAAATCCGCGATTTAAGAGAAAAACTTTTGCAGGTTTCAACTACCGATGAATTGACAGGTTTACATAACAGAAGATATCTTCATGAACGTCTTGAGCAGGAAATTTCCCGTGCTAAACGTTATGGTACAAAGTTGTCTTGTCTGTTATTCGATTTGGACTTTTTCAAAGTCGTAAATGATATTTACGGCTATGATTGGGGAGATGTTTTATTAAGATCTATCGCTGATAAGTTAAAACAACTTATCAGAAAAGAAGATATTTTGACAAGATACGGTGATGAGGAATTTTTGCTTATTTTGCCTAATACTTCTGAAGAAAATGCATTCCTTTTTGCTGAAAGATTCAGACGCGATATAGAAAAAATGGAATTTATTCCTGCAGGAGAAGAAGAAAGACACCCTATCACTATTTCCGGCGGTATTTCTACATATCCTTGCTTGGAAGATACCGAAGAAGATGTAAATACTATCATTCGTTATGCAGAACATGCTCTGTATAATGCTAAAAAACGAGGTAAAAATAAAATCGTTCAATTCTCTCAAATTAATTTGGGTGAATAATTATTTGAATAAAGTTAAAGACGACTTTGTTTGCCGTCTGTGCTTTATAAAAAAGACTTCCTTTCTGAACACTTACATAGTGTAAATCTGGTTATCAGGCGATTGTTTCAATCGCCTTTTTGCTTTTTATCAGGATAATCGTCTTATCATTTCATGTGCTTCTTCGCAATCGGGAAATATTTCTGTCGCTTTTTCAAGGACTTTTAGAGCAGAGTCGTTGTCGTTCATTTTTTCAAAACATTTTGCTCTGTTTAGTAAAAGATTTATATTTCCGGAGTTTGATTTTAGAAGGTTTTCAAAAATAACATTTGCTTGTCCAAAATTACCTAGCTCAAAGTAGCAAATACCCAGTAAATTTTCAACATCTTCAACCTTTTCAAGTTCGTATGATTTTATTAAAAAGTCCTTCGCTCTTTCATAGTCTTTTAGGGCAAATCTTACTTTACCTGCGATATAGAGTAAAAAGGCATTGTGAATTGAGTGTGAGATTGCATAGTCTATTTGTTCTTTTGCTTTTTCTAAATCGTTTATTTGAATCTTATTCAAAGCTGAAAAGACAAGGGCATCTCTGTTTTCAGGGGATAATTCAAGTGCCTTTTGATACATTTCATCTGCTTTTTGAAAATCTGTAGTTGCATGGAGGTAGTTAGCATATTCAAATACTATTTGAAAATCATTTGGTGCAATTTTGTATGCTGTTTCAAACTCGTCTTTTGCGTAATCAAAAAGTCTTTTACTTAAATAAATTACACCTAAATCCTTATGTGCCTGAGCTTGTTCAGGGTTCAGCTCAATGACTTTTTTGAGAATTTTTTCCGCTCTTTCTTCATCTTTTGTTAAAAGACATACATGGGCAAATTCGTAATATAATTCTTCATTTACGTTGCCTTGAAGAAGAATTTTTTCATATATTTCTTTCGCCTGAATGGGTTTATTAACTTTTATATATAAATTTGCAAGTTTTTGTGCCATTGATACTGATTTCGGGTTTAGCATTACCAAGTGTGATAAAATGCCTATTGCATAGTTATAATCCTCTTTCAGCTCATAGCAGCAAGCTAGATTGTATTGATAGGTGTCTTTTTCGGGGTGATGACTTATTAGAGTTTTATAGTGTGCTATTGCACTGTCATAGTTCCCGCATTTTGTCTCAGATAGAGCAAGTGCAACTAAATAACTGTCTTCATGGTCTATTGCGTATGCTTTTTCAAAATATTCACATGCTTTTTTGTGTTTGTTTTTTAACTGTAAAATTGAGGCGATATTAAAGTATGTGATTGAATTGTTTGGATCAAATTCACTTGCTTTGATAAAATTTTTATATGCTTTGTCCAGTTTTCCTATTGTTATGTATGATGTACCTAAGTTATTGTATAATTGCGAATGCTCAGGATTTAGTTCAATTGCTTTTTCAAGATACTTTACGCTGTCTTTGAAATTTTTCATTGACATATAGGCTGTACCGATTATGTAGTATAGAGTGTAATCCTCTTTTTCAAATTCTATGGCTTTTTTGGCTAAATCAATTGCATTTTGCGGCTCTTCACATCTTATGTATAAAATACATAAATTTTTATATGCATCTACAAAGTTTTCTCTGAGTGCAATAACTCTTTCATAAGCTGCTTTGGCATGAATTCTGTCATCTAAATTGTCATAGCAGTTCGCAAGATAAAACCAACTTGAGGCATCTTCAGGATCATATTTTACAACTGTTTCAAAGTTACTTTGCCCGTCTTTGTACTTTTCCAAATTTACGTTGCAAAGTCCCAAAAGTTTCAATGCTTCCAGTTCCTTTTCTTCGTCTAATTCATATTTTAATAATTCGTTTTTGGCTTCCTCGAATTTTTTATCAATTACCAGTTGGTTTATTTCATCTAATTTCATCTTATCCATATTCTAATTATATTATAAAAATTTTTAAAGGAATAATCTTAGTATATGACTTTCAGACTGGACAGATTTTCAAATGCTGTGATATAATATTATATCGCCTTATTAAAAAATCAAATGTTGTCCCGTAATAACAGAAAGGGACAAAATATGGGAAAATCTTCGAAACCCGCATATACTAACGGTGTTGTGACAATTAACGGTGAAGAAAAGGCTTCGCAATACAAGCAAGGGAATACCGTATATTCTAATTACAATATGTCGGACGCGGAAAAAAAATTATATAATTATGCTCAGAGTTCTTTTTTGGAAAATCTTCCTAAAATTAACGTTTTTTCGGAAGAAACTCAAAAAAATATGCAAGATCAGCTTAATGCTTATACGCAAAAAGGAATTCAGACTATTAATGATATTTATACTCCGATGCTTGATGATTTGAAAACTGATATTGCTTCTCGTTTTGGTAACTTTGACAATTCAATATTTATGGACGATTTGAAAGAGATTGAATCCAGCCGTTCTGACGCTATGAATTCTTTAGCTCAGGATATTCTTACAAAACAAGATGATATCATTAATGAGGAATTGAATAGACGTTATAATTACCTTGACTTGTTAGGCAGTGTTCAAAATCAAACTTTAGGTAATGTATTGAGCTATTTGCAACAGGCTGCTAGTAACAGTAATTCGGGTAATTCTTATAATAATAATCAATCCTCAAGCAGTACAAGTGCATTTAGTGATTATGCAAATTTAGCTGCTTCAATTGCTTCATCTTTATTTACTAAAAGATTTTAGATTGATATAAATTTGAATAGGAACGGACTTGATTTTCAGTCCGTTCTTTTTTGATGTATAATTATCCTATGAATATATTACAAGAATTTGATACAATTACAGCGATTGCAACCCCGCTAGGTACAGGAGGGGTTGGGGTGATAAGAATATCAGGAGATAACAGTTTTGAAATTATTGATAAAATTTTTTCAAAACATAACCTTGAAGCAGGTAAAATAGCTCATGGCTGGATTACTGATAGTGGGAAAAAAATCGATGAAGTGATAGTATTACCTTTTAAAAAACCTCACAGTTACACAGGAGAAGATGTAATTGAAATTCACTGCCATGGCGGTGTAAATGTCGTTAAAAATATTCTCGATTTGACTATTAAAAACGGTGCAAGAATAGCTGAAAGAGGTGAGTTTACCAAAAGAGCTTTTTTGAATAAAAAAATGGATCTTTCTCAAGCTGAGGCTGTAGCTGATTTAATCCATGCAAAAACCAGAAATTTTGCGGTGCAATCCGCTAAAAATCTTTCAGGTGTTCTTAGTGAAAAAGTTTCTGAAATTAAAAAAGAAATTTTTGATGTGCTCTCAAAAATTGTAGCAGGAATTGATTTTCCTGAAGATGTAGCGGAACCTGAGTATTCTTATCTGATTGAAAGTTTTGAAAAATCCTTGTCTGAAATTGATAATATTTTATCTTGTGCGAGATCATCGAATATTTTGCGGCAAGGAATTAAAGTTGCAATAGTCGGACGTCCCAATGTCGGAAAGTCATCGTTATTCAATTCTTTGTTAAATGCAAACCGTGCGATAGTTACAGAAATAGCAGGTACAACAAGAGATGTTATTAAAGAGACATTGGATCTCGATGTAGCTGTGACTTTAATTGATACTGCAGGGATTAGAGATTGTGAAGAAGTCGGGAAAGTTGAAGAAATCGGTATCGAATTTTCAAAACAATCCGCTGATGAAGCTGACTTGGTAATCTTTTTATACGATGCAAGTGCCGGCTTGACTGATGAAGATAAAGAAATTTATGAGTTCATTAAAAATAAACTCCACATACAAGTTGCTAATAAATCTGATTTATTAGAAAAAAAAGAAAATGATAAATTCTATATTTCCACTAAAACCGGTGAGGGAATAAACGAGCTTCGTGAAATGATTAAAGAAAAAGTTTGTGATTTTTCACTGGAAGATACTGAGTATATTACTAACGAAAGACAGGTTGATTGTCTTAAAAAATGTCGTGAAAGTCTTATTAAAGCACTTGATGCCGCAAAAATTAATGAGCTTCAGGATTTGATTTCTATTGATTTGAAATCGGCACTTTTATTTTTAGATGAGATAACCGGTGAAGTAATTACTGATGATATTTTAAATAATATTTTTGAGCATTTTTGTATCGGTAAATAATCTAAAATGTTGGTTTAATAAGTAATTTTATATAAAAAATTTGTAGACATCTATTTCTAATGCATCAGCAATTAAGCACAGTCTTTTGATACTGGGAGTCTTTTTCCCGCGTTCAATTTCCGACAGATAATCGCAAGAAATCCCAGCTTTCTCACTTAGTATTTCTTGTGATAATTTCTTTTCCATACGGAACTTTTTTATGTTTGATTGTAACAATAAAATCGTGCTATTTGCCATAATTTTATTTTAGTGATAAACTGCTTTTATAAAAACAGGCAAATAGCACGGAAAAATTATGAATAAAAGTATTACTAAAGAATGGCTTGACGTTTTGTATAAGGATAATGAAAAATTTTTTTGTAAAAGTTATATCAAAACCGTAACTTTCAGTGAATTGATGTATGAAATTTTGAAAAAAACATTTCCTGTGTACCTGAATTCAATTTTGATGTTTCAACTTGCGTTACAAGTTGCTGAAAAAATTTGTAATGATTCTGAAATTTTTGATAAATATAGTGCTCCTCAAAAACTTAAAGTCAGACTTTTTATAAAAAGTATCAATCGAGCAATCTATTATATTAATAAAGCAAATGATAATGTATTTAAAATTACGGAGATAATTAACTAAGATTAATATAAAAAATATTTATCAAAATAATAAAATACATTCTTTTGTGATGCAAAAGCAGTATGTTGTGTCCTTCTTATGCACGAAAATAAAAATATTATAACCTCTGACAGGTCTTATGCAGACAGCGGTCGCTTTTGTGGAAAAGTGACACAAAAAATTCACCGAAAAAATTGTATAAATTTTCCTCGCTATTGCACTGAATTAAAAAAGTTGTTATAATAAATGAGTAGACGATGAAAACCGACAAATTAGGAAAGGAGCTGGAAATGCAGACTATGATTGAATTTACGGGGGGGGGGGGCACCCGCAAATAACGCTCTTGTAAGAGTTTTAAAAAAAATTAAAGCATTCACATTGGCAGAAGTATTGATAACCTTAGGCATAATCGGAATAGTCGCAGCGATGACGATGCCTATAGTAATTTCAGGTTATAGAAAAAGTGTAGTGGTAAACAGTTTACGTACAAACTTATCATTGTTTGCTCAGGCTGTGCAGCTTGCAGAAGCTAAACACGGTTTTACAGATGATTGGCCTGTTTGTGCAGAAGAGTATTCCAAAGAGTGTACAGAAGATTTTTTTAATAATTATTTGAAACCTGAATTAAAAGTTTTAAAAGTATGTAATTCTGAAAATCAAGAGCTTTGTTGGACGGAGCCAAAGAGTTTGTCAGGGCAAACCGGATATTTAGGGGGAACCCCTGATAAAATGATTACTGCAGTATTAAGTAACGGTGCGTCCATGTATATGTGGGCCGGAAATCAGCTTTATCAAGATCCTCACTGGCAGATATGGATAGATATAGATGGACCAAATAAAGGGCGTGCATTAATAGGTGGTGATGTATTTGGTATAATATTACGCTATAAAAATGCAATTTTAAATGATGGTACACCTACTAAAAAAGGAGTTCAATTAGTAGGATCTGAATATCAAGATGAGAATATATTGAGAACAAATTCGCGATTTGCCTGTGATAAAAGTATTACAGGTATGTATGCGGGTAGGTATTGCGGGGCATTAATACAAAGCTCAGGCTGGAAAATTCCGAATGATTACCCTGTGAAGTTTTAGGATATCTGGTGCGTCAAACGACGCACCAGACTTTATGGTGTAGCAAAACACTGATTATTCACTTAGTAAAGTTTAATTTTTTTAATAAATTATGGAATTTTATTCAATGGAATGTTTAATTTCTCCCCTCAAGTTCAGGGGAAAATCATATTGTTTTGTACAACTGAAATGAACATCAATTTGGTGAGTTGTTTGATGCACTGCAATTTTTAAAATAAATTTTCCGAGAAAGGCTAGCGATAAGGAACTCTAACTTTAGAATGCGACTGATGAGTTGCTACTGTCTTGCGAGAGCTGGATAAGTCGCGACGTAGAACTGCTTTATTTTATCTAAAATTAACTTCATCAACGAAAATATTAACCCATTTAATAAGATTTGACAGTTCATAAGGCTTTGGCAGGTACAGATCAGCTCCGCAGTTGAGTATAAGCTCTTTGTCGTGAAAAATTGAAGTGACAATTATTTTTGTGTTTGCAAAATCAGGATTTTCTCTCAAAAATTTACATATTTTAAGTCCTTTTAAATTTTCAGCATTCCCTGCATCAAGGATTATAATAGCTGGCTTTGTTTCTTCTTTCAAAAATTCGTCATATTCTTCTGCTATAATTGTTTCATAGCCTTGTAATTCTAAAATGGTTTTCAAAAGTACATTCATTGCTTCGTCAGGTTCTATCACGAAGATTTTATTGTTAAATCCTTTAAATTCTATAGAATTTTCAGCGGAGATTTTGGCTCTTTCAATCAGGTAATTTGATTTGTCAGGTAAATTTGCGAGGTTGTGGATATTTATTAATGAATTTAGCAGTTGATTTGTGTCGGTATATTTTTGAAATTCATTAGTTACAATACCAATGGTTGTGTGTACAAAACCTGCACGTCTTCCTGCGAGTTCATCTCCTTCGATAATGACATATCCGCGTTTTAAATCTTTAGGTGAATAAAATTTCTTTGCAATAGAATCAAAGGCAAAAGTTAGAAAATTTGCTATCTTTTCAGCCTTTAGAGGGTTTGTGATTATCAAAAATTTATTTTCGGAAATTTCGCCTAAGTAATCATCTTCATTTAATGAAGATTGGATAATTGCACAAAAAGTCTGTATAAGTTTGTCAGAGGCAAGCTCTGTGTATATTTCGCGATAATTTTTAAAGTT
This sequence comes from uncultured bacterium, assembly GCA_949299435.1. Lineage (GTDB taxonomy): Bacteria > Cyanobacteriota > Vampirovibrionia > Gastranaerophilales > Gastranaerophilaceae > Scatenecus. Next base: position 1,395 of record CASGAK010000036.1, on the reverse strand, counting down.
TTCAATGCTAATATATAGACAGGCCCAAGGGTCTTTTGAGGTTAAAATCCTTTTTATGGCACGCATAGTATAGTTTTTATTAGGTAATAATTTTTTATTATCCAAATTAGATTCAAATTCTCGTCTTAAATGAGCTTTCATTCTCATGACAAATTCGTCACTATTGACGGGCTCACTTAAAAAGTCGTCAGCACCGTTTTCAAGAGCATTTAATCTGTCTTGAATTTCGGAAGATTTTGAAAGTGCTACAATTACAGGTCGCATATTGTATGTTAACGCTCTGATTTTTTTGCAGTAATCCCCTAAATCATTATCTATACTGTCAGAAATTATAATCAAATCAGGTTCTTTGTCCTGAATAATTTTCATTGCAGAAATGAAATTTTTACTCAAAATAACTTTTGAAGATTTGTTTTCCAAAAGTTTTTTATATTTAACCGAAAGCTCACGGCGTTTATCAATAATCAAAGTTACAGATTGCATTTGCTCCTCGCTTGTTTTTCGACATCACTGGCAGGCAAAAGTACTTCGAATGTTGTGATGTAATTGCCCTTTTGTTGAATTTCGGATTTAACTGAAATTTTGCCGTTCATTTTTTCTACGAGATTTTTGGTAATATAAAGTCCCAGTCCACTGCCTTGAACTTTTCTTGTAAGAGGATTGTCTATTCTTGAAAATTTGGTAAATATTTTTTCATAATCCTCTTTTTTTATGCCTATACCTGTATTTGTCACATCTATAGCAACAAATTCACAATCTTTGCAGAAATTTGTTTTAATTTTAATTGATGAATTTTCTTCCCCGTATTTTGCGGCATTTTCTATCAAATTTGTCATAATCTGTTGAAATTTATCTTTGTCAGCAAGAATAGTGGGGGTTTGAGAATTTATATCCAATTCAAATTTTTTGTCACAATATTGATTTTTTATTACAGATACACTCATTTCAATTATAGGTTTAATTTCAACTTCTTTAAAAATAAGATTATCTTTCCCGCTTGAAAGTCTTGTAACAGATAGCATGTTTTCTACAAGGTTAATCAAGCGGTTTGATTGATCCTCTATAATTTTTAAAAATTTCTTTTTACTTTCGTCGTCTAATTTGTCCCAAGAAGAAAGCATTGTCTGCGAAAAACCTCTTATTGAAGTCAGCGGTGTACGCAATTCATGGCTTACTGTCGAGATAAAATCCTCATAACTTTTTTCTGTATCTTTCATAAGCTAATTATAGCAAATTTTTTATAAAAATAAAGCCTACATCATTTGGAGGATATTTGAATAAATTATAAAAGTTTTAATTTTTAGAATCCGTATAAAAAAATATAGATATGAAAAACGAAAGTTTTTCATACCTCCTCCCCAAGTCTGGTAGCCGTTCTTATTAAAAAGACGGCTT
>CASGAK010000035.1 GCA_949299435.1 uncultured bacterium | reverse complement strand
TCGCTAGAGATTGTGAGTAATCACAATACCAGACAGATGATTATCTATAAACAGAACACGGCTTACGGGCTGCTTTATTTTTTATTTTTAAGAAATCAAAAGCAAACTTTTGCCACCTATCAGCCTTGCTCTCGACTTTCTCAAACAAAATTCTACAACAAGTATTAGCATTCGTATTTTTTGATTGGTATCTCAAGCAAAGTATCCATACCGGCAAAACTAAGGCATAAATAGTAAATTTCTACTACCAAGGATAATCAGGTTTCATTTCCCAACCATCATAAAATAATAAAAAAGTACACGAATGATATGGGTTTGTGGCAGCATTATGTTTACAGGCTAAAGTTGGTTTAGTTTCTAAATCATTATAAACATATCCATTGATAATTTCATCTCTTGATAAATTTTCCTGATATCCATAGGGTCGTAGAGAATTTTGCCCGTATTTAAAAACAAAATTAAATCTGTCACGTCCAAGACGATTTGGTTGTGTTTTACCGTTTATATCAACAGTCATTACTGCCACATCATTTCTTGAGTAAGCTGCAAAAGATATTGTGGTTCCATTCTCTAGAAAATATGATGAAGCAGATACTCCAGCCGAATTACCACATTTTTCTTTTGCTTCATCTCCAATTCCACAAAATTGCAAACCTTTCATATATGGCAGAATATAAGTTTCTATAAACATCTTATTATTTTCAGCATCATTGCTTGAAAATTCATATACCCAATCTTTCGGATCACCATAATCAGCCTGTGCTCGCTGAAATGCTTGTGATAGTTCTGAATATGCTTTCTTAACCCTATTTATCGCAACATGTTTTTGATACTTTCCAATTAATACAGGCATTGTCATAGCTGCAACTATCCCGATTATACCTAACGTTATCAATACTTCTGCCAGGGTAAATGCTTTTATTTTTTTACCGTTAAGCGGGTATTTTTGCGGTGCCCCCCCCCCCCGTAAATTCAATCATAGTCTGCATTTCCAGCTCCTTTCATCATTTGTCGGTTTTCATCGTCTACTCTTTTATTATAACAAGTTTTTTAATCTTGTGCAATGGCCGCAAAATTCAAAATTTTTGTATTATCTATTTATTTGGATTTTTTCGTACAAACTAAAATACTTATGTAAAATAAATATGAAATTGTTGTCATAGTAATATATTTAATTTATAATTTATTTGATAGATAAGTTGTGAGGTGATTAGGATATGAATATAGAGCATTTAAAAAAGACTGATCCGTTTGTAGCAGAACAGATTGAAAAGGAATTGGAAAGACAACAAAATACAATAGAACTAATTGCAAGCGAGAATTGCACTTCTCTTGCTGTAATGGAGGCATCAGGAAGTGTTTTAACAAATAAATATGCAGAAGGTAAACCTCACAAAAGATTTTACAATGGCTGTGAGCACATAGATTTGATAGAAGAAATTGCACAAAAACGAGCTTGTGAACTTTTTGGAATGGATCATGCAAACGTACAGCCTCACAGCGGTGCACAAGCCAATATGGCAGTGTTTATGTATGCACTAAAACCAGGTGATCATGTTTTAGGAATGGATCTTTCTAACGGCGGACACTTATCTCATGGATCTCCCGTTAACTTTTCAGGGCTATATTTCAATGTTGCAAGCTATGGAGTAGATGAAAACGGAAATATTGATTACGATAACGTACGCGAAATGGCTCTAAAACATAAGCCTAAACTTATTATATGCGGAGCTTCAAATTATTCTAAAATAATTGATTTCAAAAAATTCAGAGAAATAGCAGATGAAGTCGGAGCCTATCTTTTAGCCGACATCGCACATATTGCAGGACTTGTCGTTGCAGGGCTTCACCCATCACCTGCACCTTATGCGGATTTTGTCACAACAACTACTCACAAATCTCTAAGAGGCCCAAGAGGCGGAATTACAATGTGCAAAGCAGAACATGCAATGGGAATCGATAAAGCAATTTTTCCGGGAATGCAAGGCGGACCTTTAGAGCATATTATTGCAGCTAAAGCGGTTGCATTGCTCGAGGCTTCAAAACCGGAATTTAAAGAATATGCAGCTCAGATTATTAAAAACGCGAAAGCTCTGGCTCAAGGACTTATAGATGAAGGCATGGATATAGTCGGAGGCATGACTGAAAATCATCTTATGACTTTGGATTTGAGAAGAACAGGTAAAACAGGTAAAGATATGGCGAATGTTCTTGAAAAAGTAGGAATCACAGCTAATAAAAACACCGTACCGAATGATCCGCAAAGTCCTTTCGTCACCAGCGGAATACGCCTTGGCACTCCTGCTGTTACAACAAGAGGTTTCAAAGAAGAAGATATGACAGAAGTTGCAAAAATTATTGCATCTGCAATATTTTCATCAGATAATGAAATGGGATTGTGCAATTTAAAAGAAAGATCCCTTAAATTATGCAAAAAATATCCGCTCTATGCTGATATGTAATAAGGTGATTAATAAAACCTTAAAATTATAGAAAGAATTAAAATGATTATCAAATTAACACATGCACATATTATCGGCACCATTATAGCTTATATATTCGGAGTATTTTTGGTACCTCTGGTTATCAATTTTTCCAAAAAAGAGGGTTTGGTAGATTTACCAAACGAAAGAAAAATTCACAAAATTCCGGTATCAAGACTCGGTGGTATTGCAATATGGGCAAGTACAATGCTTACATTTCTTTCTTTAGTATTTTTAAGCTACTATCCGTACGGCAGTCTTTTATCTGGAATTTTACTGGGAAGTTCCCTGATGTTCTTACTGGGTTTAGTAGATGATGTATATAATTTAGATGCTAAATTTAAATTATTTATACAATTATCAATAGCGACAATTGTATATCTTTTGGGTGTAAAAATAAGCTCCATACCATTTTTCGGTGGAATTGATTTAAGTTTTTGGTCTTACCCGATTACTCTGCTTTGGATTGTCGGAATTTCTAATGCTGTCAATTTTATTGATGGAGTAGACGGACTTGCAGGATCTGTAATTACTGTTAATTCAATTACTTTAGCAATAATTGCGATTGCTATGACACCATCAAATCCAATTGTAGCTTTAATTGGGTTTATACTTGCAGGATCTATGCTTGCATTTTTGACTTATAATTTTAACCCTGCAAAAATATTTATGGGGGACAGCGGAGCTTTATTTTCAGGATTTTTACTCGCAACCATTTCAATAGTCGGAGTTATGAAAGCAGCGACTTTAACCCTTTTACTGCCATTTGTAGTACTTGCTGTACCTATTATGGATATTGTATTCAGCAGTACAAGAAGAATTTGTAAAGGTAAATCCCCTTTTGTAGCTGATGCTGAACATATTCACCACAAACTTCTTCATGCCGGATTTTCACAAAAGAAAACCGTACTTATTCTAACTTCTGTTGCCATAGTCGCAGGAGCTATCGCATCACTTTTAATGGGTGAAAATACTATAAAGCATTATGCTGTCTATATTTTAGTCATTGTATTTATAATGTTGTTACTAAATTTCATAAAAGTATTGACAAAAAAATAATTTTATGATATCATTCCGAGTGGATTTAATTACTCAGTTTTGGTCAATTGTTTTTTAGTGGCAATGGCATAAAATATTTAAGTGTAAATCTGCTATATATTTTAAAAGCAAGAATGAAAATTCTTGCAGATAGAGTATAAAATTACGTGTTAGTTAAGTAAGGGTTTATTAACTATGAGTGTAAGTGCAGTACAGAATTATGACAATGGAAATCCGTTAGCAAGGGTAATAAATGGAACGCTTATTGGCGGAGTAATAGGTTACGGAGCAAAAAATGCTATCGGATTACAAAAAGCGGAAAAAAAAGATATTGACTATAGGTCAATTGTAAATTCCAGCAGAAAAAGCGTAAACCAAAATAAACTTTACTCTTTCAAAATATTAAAAGAACAGACTCCAGCTCAAGATGAATTTATTAAAATGATAGAACATAAGGAAAATTTTAAAAATCCATCATTAAAAGATCTTGCTGAAAGAGTCGGCGGAGAAAGTACTGAATTAGGCAAGAAAGTACTTAATATTATTAATGATGAAAAGAATAAAAATATTGATGTAAAAGATATTATCACAGCTTTAGGGGAAGATAGCAAAGAAGCTAAAGAATTTAAATATGCATCAAGATTAAATAACTGTTTTTCAGATTATAACATAGATAGAATTGTAAATAAGCTGGGCGGAAACGAAAGTCAAGCAGGTAAAGAATTCCGAAGAATTATCGCAGAAGTAGACCAGCAAGCATCATTTGAATCCAGAAAGTTGTTAGAAGCAATGCATGATATTATAAAAGGTAAACGTTATACGATGCCTTTAGTAATAGCAGGAGCTGCAGCCGGTTTTGCAGTAGGATTCTTACAAAACGTTTTATTACACAAGACCGAAGCATAAAATATAAATAGCAATTAGAGTAATGGTCAAAATAAAGGCAGGACGACTCCACCAAACGTCCTGTTTTTGGCTTTTTAAAACAAAAATATCGAAAAAGCAGATTAAAACATTTTTGAGCGTATCGCTTTAATTTTTTGAATATTTTGCAAATATTCAGGTGTAATCAAATCACCCACAGACTTGTACAATTTCAAAATAGCATGCTCAATATTTTTACTGTTCATTACCACCATATCTTGAGCCATTTCGGTATTAGACATAGCAAGCCTTGTCATATCGCGAAAACCGCTTGCTGCAAGCTCCATTGCAAGAGGATTGCCCATAGCCGCTGAAAATAATGCCTGAGAAATTACCATAGGCATATGTGAAATTAATGCAACAGCCTCGTCATGAGCCTTTGCATCAGTAATTATCGGCTCTGCTCCAAGTGCTTTAATTAGTTCAGTTAATTTTTCAATATTCTTATCCCCTGCAAAAGGCGTAATTGCCCATTTAGCACCTTTAAAAAGCGTCGGAAAAGAGTTTTCAAACCCCTGATGTTCAGTTCCTGCCATGGGGTGAGATGGAATAAAATTATAAGGTCTTTGCTTTTTTGTCACAAACTCTTTCAGACTACACACATCAGTCACAAGTGTCATATCAGAAAGATAATTCTCGAGCTCATCAAGCACTGCAAGTGTTTTATTCATAGCAACACAGACAAAGACAACCTGACAATTTTTTAATTCATCATAAGTTTTATAAATGGCTTCCCCGCTTTGCGATTGAGAAATTCCTACCACATCATAACCAAGCTCTTTTAAACCTTTGAAAATTGATCCGCCAATTAATCCCAATCCGACTATACCTATTCGCATAAAAATCTCCTTGATTTATTATGGAATTATTATAACATATATCAGATGATTTTTTTAAAATTTTATCGGATAATCATCAGGTATTTCCCAATTGTTGCAGTATATCAAAAACGTACAGTAAGTACCTGAATTAATTCCATCAGCTGTTGGGTTGCTTCTGCATCTTTCAATAAAAGTATTTCTGTTCTTTTCCAAATAATCACATGTCCAACGCTGATAAACATTCACAGTCGGGACAAGTTTTTTATTTTTTACCTGTAAAGAAAATGTGAAAAAATTTTTACCTGCAATTAACCTTTTATCTTTTCGGTTTGTTGTAGAAAGGAAATATGTACCAATATTAGAATTTTCTCGAGCATTAATCAAGTCACCTGTTATAGTTGTATATGTTGACAATCCGATAATGCGACCGTCAGATAATTCATACATACCTGTAACATGTTTTTCTGTAATAACCCAATTTGAATATGTACCTTCTATATTTTCAACTGTGAATTTTTTTGGTTCAATTTTTGATGAAATATTCATATAAGGTGCGAAATAAAGCTGGAAAAACTTATCGGGAGAATATGATAAGCTGCCCGTAGTACCGCCGTTATAAGGCCAATTCCAGTATATAGCCGCTTCATTATCAACTTCAGAGCGTTGAATTACCTGAGCAAGCTCTGTATAAGACTTTTTCAGCTCAGTTTCCACAACACGCTTTTTATATTCTCCCATCAGATTTGGAATTGTAAGTGCAGCAACTATCCCAATTATTCCTAAAGTTATTAATACTTCTGCTAATGTGAATGCTAAATTTTCTTTTAAAACACCTACAGGAGCATTATTTGCGGGTGCCCCCCCCCCCGTAAATTCAATCATAGTCTGCATTTCCAGCTCCTTTCATTCTTCACTAGGTTTTCATCATCTACTTTCTTATTATAGCAAATGTTTTAATCTTGTGCAACAGGAGTCAAAATTCACAAACATTCAAAACATTTTTATTATATCAAATCTTTATGATGAAAAACTTTTCTGCCTTCCACATAATCTGATACAACCTGCCCGTTACCAATAAGTTTGTATTTATAAATAGTAAGCCCCTCAAGTCCTACAGGACCTCTTGCATGAGTTTTGTTAGTTGAAATTCCGACTTCTGCACCGAAACCATAGCGAAAACCGTCTGCAAACCTTGTTGATACATTAAAATATACTCCTGCTGAATCAACTCTATTCATAAAATCTTCAGCATTTTCTAAACTTTTTGTAACTATACAATCGGTATGACCTGAACCGTATTTATTAATATGCGAAACTGCTTCATTAATATCTTTAACCGTTTTAAATGCTAGTATTTTATCACCATATTCTTTGGCCCAGCTTTCAGGGTTATCAATCAACTTAATTTCTTCCAACTGCAATGCGGCAAGTAATTCATCTTTTTTCTCAAAATTTTCGTGGATAAGCAGTGTTTCCACACTATTACAAGCACTTGGATATTGCGTTTTGGCATCAATAATTATTTTTTCAACAGTAATCAAGTCCGCACTTTCATCTACAAAAACATGACAAATACCGTCAGCATGACCAAGTACAGGAATTTTCGTATTCTCTTTTATAAACCTTACAAGACTATTCCCACCGCGAGGAATAATTAAATTTATGTAACTATCACATTTAAGCATTTCTGCAACATCATCACGTGTAAAAACTTGCTGAATTACATTTTCAGGAAATTCCTCTACTTTTGTCAAAGCTCTGTTTATTACCTCTAAAATCTTTTTATTGGTATTAGTTGTTTCTTTCCCACCTTTTAAAATTACTGCATTAGATGACTTTATAGCGAGTGATGAAATTTGAGAAATTACATCAGGACGTGCTTCAAAAATAATACCCAATACCCCGATAGGACAAGATACTTTATACAAAGTCAAATTTTCATCTAATTCTCTTACTAAAAGTTTTTTATTTATAGGATCCGGAAGCTGTGCAATTTCTCTAATTCCTGCAATCATATCACGCATTTTATTATCATCGAGTTTTAAACGATTGAATGTAGATTTTGATAACTCACCATTTTCTACCAGCGGTTTTGCAAGTTCTAAATCAATCTTATTTGCCTCAAATATTTCTTCTTTTGCATTTTCAATTTCCATTGCCATTGAAAGAAGAGCTCGGTTTTTAACATCTTCAGACAAAGACGTGATAGATAATGAAGCAGTTTTTGCTTTTTTAGCAATTTCTATAAAATCAGTCATTACAACTCCTTATAAAATAGTTATGTTATCACGAGTAATTATCGCATCGTAATTTTTAAAGCCTAGAATTTTTATAATATTATCAGAATGTGATCCGATAACTTTTCTACAGGATTCAGAATCATAATTAACAATTCCTCGAGCAAATTCATTATCATCTTCGTCTACAATCGAAATTACATCACCTTTATTAAAATCATGAATTACATCAATAACTCCGATAGGCAAAAGGCTTTTTTCTTTTTCGACAAGAGCCTTTTTAGCACCGTGATTTACCTTAATTTGTCCGATAATATTTGTCGCATAACCTATCCAACGTTTTTTATCGGATAATCCTTCAGTTTGCGGTAAAAACATCGTCCCGATATCTTCACCTGCGAAAACTTTACCGATTACATATGGAATTTTTCCATTTGCAATTAGGACTTTTCCACCAAAACGTGTCACCATTCTTGCAGCTTTTAATTTAGTCCGCATTCCCCCGCGTCCGCCCTCTGAAGCATCTGTACCAAGCTCCATAATTTCATCGGTCACTTCTTCAACTACGGAAATTATTTTAGCGTCAGGATTTTCTTTAGGATTTTTATCATACAAGCCGTTTACATCAGATAATATTAAAAGTAAATCTGCATCTAACTCACTTGCGACAAGTGCTGATAACTTGTCGTTATCGGAAAAACATACCTGCATATGCTCATATCTCGGATCAACTTCTATACTGGATACGGTATCATTCTGGTTAATTACAGGGATTACACCCAGCTCCAAAAGTTTATTCAAAGTAGTTCTTAGACTCAAATACCTCGTTCTGATTCCGAAATCATCTTCGGTCAAAAGAATTTGTGCAGCGACAAGCCCGTATGTATCAAAACCACCTTCATAAATCGACATCAACTTTCCCTGACCTATAGCAGCACAAGCCTGTTTTAAAGCAGTACCGGTAGTCCCTTCAAGCCCGAGTCTTTTACGACCGAGTCCTACAGCACCTGAAGTGATTACAATAACTTCTTTTCCTGCTTTCACAAGCGTTGAAATATCTTCAATGAAAGAGTAAATTCTCGGTAACGATACATTTCCATCGTTATTTCTTAAAATATTTGTACCTAATTTTACAACAATTCTTTTCGCATTTATAAATTCTTTTCTGTCCATAAGCAGATTATAACATGTAAAAAACTTTTTAATTCTTTTGTAAAGATTAATTTAAAATTACCTAAAAGCGGGTTTTTATGCTATGATATGTGTATAGAATTACTTACAGACACTGGAGGATAGAAGATTGAGTAACCAGCAAAGCATGTTTTCGGACGGGAAAATCGTTCCGGTTAATATAAGAGAAGAGATGAAACGTTCATATATTGATTATGCAATGAGTGTAATCGTAGGACGTGCACTGCCTGATGTGAGAGATGGTCTAAAACCTGTTCACAGACGTATTTTATATGCTATGAACGAATTAGGTATGACACCCGATAAACCGTTTAAGAAATGTGCCCGTATCGTAGGTGAAGTATTAGGTAAATATCACCCACACGGTGATAGTGCTGTATATGAAGCACTTGTACGTATGGCTCAGGACTTTTCTACAAGATATTTAACAGTTGACGGACACGGAAATTTTGGCTCAGTCGATGGCGACGGTGCAGCAGCTATGAGGTATACAGAAGCTCGTATGCATAAAATTACACAATCAATGCTTGCTGATATTGACTGTGAGACAGTAGAATTTGAACCGAACTTTGACGGATCATTGCAAGAACCTTCAGTCCTGCCTGTAAGACTTCCAATGTTATTACTAAACGGTGTATCAGGCATTGCAGTCGGTATGGCAACAAACATTCCACCTCACAACGTTTGTGAAATCGTTGACGGAACAATCGCATTAATAAACAATCCCGATATTACCATAGCTGAATTAATGGAACATATAAAAGGACCGGATTTCCCAACAGCTGCAACTATCATCGGATTGAACGATATTAAACAGGCTTATGAAACAGGCAGAGGTTCTATCAAGATGTCTGCTGTTGCAACTATTGAAGAAATAGCAGGCGGTGGCGGACGTCAGGCAAGAACTGCAATCGTTGTTACCGAAATCCCTTATCAGGTTAACAAGTCTATGCTTATTGAAAAAATTGCAGAACTTGTAAAAGATCAAAGAATTAATGGTATTTCAGATATTCGTGACGAATCCGACCGTGAGGGTATGAGAATTGTTATTGAATTAAAACGTGATGCTAAGCCTGATGTCGTTAAAAATAATTTATTCAAATTTACCCAATTGTCAACGACTTTTGGTGTAAATATGCTAGCCCTTTGCGGAAAACAACCAAGATTAATGAATTTAAAACAAGTGCTTAATGAATTTGTAGAACACAGGGTTGAAATCGTTACAAGAAGAACAATTTTCTTCCTTAAAAAAGCCAAAATCAGAGCTCACATTTTAGCAGGTTTAATTATCGCATTAGGCTCTATTGATGAAGTAATCGAATTAATTAAAAGTTCCAAAACAACAGATGATGCAAGAAACGGTTTGATGAGCAGATTCGGACTAGACGCAGATCAAGCTAACGCGATACTTGAAATGCAATTACGCAGATTGACAGGATTGGAACAAGATAAAGTTAAGGCTGAGTATGATGAATTAGTTAAGAAAATCGCTGAATATGAAGAAATTCTTGCAAGCCGTCAAAAAATTCTTGACATCATCAAGAGAGAATTATTAGAAGATAAAGAAAAATACGGTGACGATAGAAAAACACAAATACTTCCTGAACAAGGCGAGGTAACTATTGAAGATTTGACGCCAAACACTCCGATGGCAGTATTTATTACTCACCAAGGATATTTGAAACGAATTTCATTGGATACATTTGAAAGACAAAACCGTGCTACAAGAGGTAAATCAGGTATTAAAACTAAAGAAGATGATGATATTCAACACTTCTTCACAGCAATGATGCATGATAAAGTTCTGTTCTTCTCTTCAAAAGGTACGGTATACAGCTTGAATGTATATGACTTCCCTGAAGGCGGACGTCAAGCAAAAGGCTTACCGATTGTAAACGTTCTGCCTATTGAACAAAATGAAACAATCACAGCAGTTGTACCTGTCAGCACTTTCTCTCATGATTTGAATTTAATAATGCTGACAAGAAAAGGCTATATCAAACGTATTGAGTTAGATAACTTCTCTAATATCAGAAGAAACGGTATTATCGCAATCGGATTGGAAGAAGGCGATGAGCTTTGCTGGGTAAAACTTGCAACTGCAAGAGATGAAATTATCATCGGAACTTCTTGCGGTATGGCGATTAGATTCCCGATTGAAGACCTAAGACCGCTAGGTAGAAGTGCAAGAGGAGTCACGTCCATGAAATTAAGAACAGGTGATACAATTGTCGGCTGTGATATCGTTCCTCAAAATTACGATGCTGATTTACTTGTTGTAACTTCTGACGGTTTCGGAAAACGTACAAAACTTTCTGAATTCAGAAGCCAAAACAGAGGCGGATTAGGACTTATCGCAACTAAATTTAAATCAGCTTCATCAAGACTTGTTGCTTTAACTATTGTAAAAGAATCCGATGATATTATGATGGTTACCGCAAACGGTGTTGTTACAAGACTTAATGCCGGCTCTATTTCTCGTCAGGGAAGACCTGCAACAGGTGTAAGAGCTCAAAACTTGACTGAAAATGACACTGTTGTATCAGTTAACAAGATTTTAAATCCTGATGAAGATGATACGACTATTTCAGGAGAAGCGGCAAAATCTGAACCTGAAATAAATGTAGAGCAAACTAAGTTAATTGATAATGAAAATTAAAAATAACAAAAATAAAATAAAATCGGCGGTTTGAAAATTTAAACCGCCGATTTTATTTAAATGCAGACTTTTTTAGACTCTAATTCAGCATTTCAATTAAAGATTTACAATATTTTTCCGCTAAAAAATACACTAAATATTTTCAAAACCAAAAAATACAAAACCGTTAAACGCTAGTCAGCTACTTGACCAAAAACTCACCCATTGTCAAAACTTTTTGGGGATTATCCCTTGAAAAAATCTGCATTACATAATTACCGGGCTCATTAATTACTACATAATCATCATAATAATATATTTGCTCATTTTTCAATCTAATATTTTTGCCGTAATAAATTTTATATCCTAAACGTCCGGCACTACCTTTTTTTATAATTTGCAGATATGCATATCTTGAATGAATTTTTTCAGGCATCAAAATAAGATAATAAATTCTAGTACCTGCTGCAAAAACATTCTCATACCCCATTACTGTATCTTCTGTGATGGGATATTTATTAAAAAGAATCCCGGGTTTTTCTTCACTGCAGGCTGAGGTAATAATCATGACAAAAAATATTGAAATAAATAATAACAACTTTTTCATCTTTGCAGACTATTTATCCTGTCTTCGACAACTTTTACCATATTTTTATCTTTATTGTATTTTAGGAAAAGCTGATAATTTTTAACTGCCTGCTCTTTATCGTCTTCACCTTCATAAGCTATTGCCAAAGCATAGTAAGCATAAGCATATTCAGCATTCAACGAAATTACTTTATTAAAACATTCTTTGCTTTTCGAAATATTATTCTCGTTTGCATAGACAAGTCCTAAGTTAAACCAACCGTCTGTGTAATCAGGATTTACAAAAATAGCTTTTTTGTAAAAATCAAGAGCTTTATTATTGTCATCTTCAAGTTTATAAATATTACCTATTTTTAAAAGCGTCACTTCATCATTAGGATTAACTTTCAAAGCTGCTTTATAATTTTTTAATGCTTCATCAAACTCGTCTTTTTTATAATTTTCATCACCTTTTAAAATTAAATCCTTACTTTTATCGACATTTGCGACATTTACAACATTTTCGTCTTCTGAATTTTCAAGGCTTATTGATGGTAGTTTTCCATCTTGCTCGTTTTGTGTATCTACAGGAGTGATAACGGGAGCAACTTCTACAGATGAAGCCTCTGTGTTACCAGCAACAGCTGCTGCAGAAGCTGAGGCGGAATTAATTTCTGCAATGAATTCTGCATACTCATTACTGTATAAAGTTTTTTCCGGTGACATTGAGATAGCTTTTTCATAAAATTCACCCGCTTTATCATTCATACCGTTTGCTCTATATGATTTGGCAAGTCCATAGTATGCAAAGCTCTCTTTTGCCCCTTTTGAAATTGCTTCTTCAAATTCTTGCTGAGCTTTTGTGTAATTTTTTGCATTTAAATCAATTTCACCTTGAGCAATCAATGCATCGGTAAGATTCCCCTCAACAATAGGATTTGCCTTTGTCGTCAAAATCTCTTTATACAAAGCTATAGCATCTTCATACTTATTTAATGCATGCAAAGCTATTGCTTTATTGACCTTCGTATCGTAATCATCAGGTTTTGCCTGAAGGACTTCGTCGTAATATTTAAGTGCTGTTTGGTAATCTTTTTTCATGTGATAGCAGCTCGCAAGCTCTTTTTTAATATTTACGTCACTACTATCCAAGGCAATCGCTTTTTCATAATTTGCAATTGTATTCTCATAATCATTTATACGTTTATAGACAAGCCCTAAATTTTTATATGCTCTTACATCTTTCGGGTAATTATTTACATAAATTTTATACTGAGCAATCGCTTCACCGTTTTTGCCCATATCAGCAAGTAAATTTGCATAATCAAATCGTACTGAATGTAGATTAGGGGCCTGTTCAAATACTATTTGATATTGCTGCATCGCAAGATCATTTTTTTCTAACTCTTGATATGAAAGTGCAAGACTGATATGAGAAGTTAAGCTGTCAGGATCTTTTTCTATCGCCTTTTCCAAAAATTCTGTCGCTTTTGTATAATCTTTTGTCTGGAATAGTGCAAGCCCGTAATTCGCATAATCTTTAAAAGTTTCAGAATTAGCCTCGTATAACTTTGCATATTGTTCCACCGCTTTTTCAGGAGATTTCGATGCCAAATATGCATTTGCCAAACTTTCTCTTGCTTCTTTGTGGTTTGAATAAGTATCTAAAAATTTTGTATAATTTTCAATAGCAGCTGGATAATCGTTCATTTGATACTGAACATTTGCTATATTTAAATAATTATATTTATACTGCGGGAAAATTTTAAGTGCTTGATTATAAGCCTCAAGTGCCTGAATATATTTAGCTTGGGTTTCATATATATTTCCGATACTGATATAAACAAAAGCGTCATCAGGACGAAGTTTTACGACTGTATTATAGGCTTCAATTGCCTTATCATACTGATCGGTATCAGAATACAACCCTGCTAGTTTTGTATATAAAAGTGCATCTTCTCCTGCTATATTTATTGCTTCCAAAACCTTCGATATAGCTTGCTCATAGTTATGCTGATATTCCAAAGTACAAGCCTGCTGGTACAATACATTAGCCTCAGGAGGCATATATGCTTGTGCTGAAATATTCATCGTTAACATTAGTGATAATATTGCCGAAATTGTTAATATACGCTTTTTAATTGTTCTGCTCCTAATCTTAATAACCTTAACCTATATCCGCAATTATCCATTTAAGCGGGTTGCTTTTCGTGAAAATTACACTTCTATTCACAACAGTATTTTAGCATAAAAATTAAACTTGTGCAAAGCTGTTTGAATAAATTTTCCTGTTCAGCAAAACCTCGGCTGCTTTAATTATTTTAACCTGTTCCGCATCTGTTCTATCATATTCCAAATCCTCTATTTCTCCAAAATTCGCTATCATATCGAATATTGCAAGGTATAATTTATCAATTTCTTTTTCAGGAGATTTTTTATCAAGCATTTTGAAAATTCTATACAATTCATTATCTTTCGCGTCCATAATGACAGCATCTAATCCGGCTCCATAGGCTAAAATTCCATATACTCTATTCAGTAGACCGCGATATTTGTTATCAACTCCGTTTGAAATATTAGATAAACCTACAATTGTTTTTACAGGAGGATCAAAACTTTCTTTTATCATTTTTATTGTATCTAATGTTTCTATTCCCTGACTTTGATCTGCGACTATCGGGATTACAAGCGGATCAAAAAACATCTTTTCAGGATTTAGCCCTTTTCCTAAACACCTTTCATAAATTTGAAATGCAATTTCCATTCTTCCATCAGAACTTTTAGGAATACCTGTATTTCTAGACATTGTCAATAATATAAGATTACAATTCAGCTCTATTGCTAAATCTATCATATTATCAAGTTTCGGCAAATCATTTGATGCACTGTTTAAAAAAATATTTTCTTTATCTTGGATATAATCAACTGCTTTTTTTATTTCATCAAAATTTGTCGTATCCAACGAAATCTTTAATTTTGAATTCGTTTCAACTAACGGACACAGCCAAGCATAAATCGCACTTAAATCCCCCTTTGCAGGACCGATATTTAAATCCGTATAGTCCATATTATTTTGAATTTTTAAAAGATTTTTTATAAAATTTTCATCACGACTTAGCAGTGCATTACGAACTGATTTTGAAATTACATGTATATTTTCTCCGATTAAAATCATAGTCAAATTTTATCATGAAAAAATTTCAAAATCTGACCTTCACCACCTGAAAGCCTTGCT
>CASGAK010000034.1 GCA_949299435.1 uncultured bacterium | reverse complement strand
TTAAAACAGAAAGGTTTTTCTCCTGTTATTTTTGAGAAAAGTTCACCTTTGAAAACTTTGCTTCCGACAGGTGGTGGGCGTTGTAATTTGGCTTATTTTGAATTTGACATAAAAGAGTTGGTACAAAATTATCCAAGAGGTGAAAAGTTTTTATATTCTGTATTTTCTCAATTTGCAACAGCTGAGACAATTGATTATTTTGAAAAAATAGGGGTGAAAACTTATGTGCAAGATGATATGAGGGTTTTTCCGATATCGGATAAGTCTTTTGAGGTGAGAAAAAGTATATTAGAATCTATCTCAGGTATTAAAATTATTAATGAAAATATAATATCACTCAAACCTTGCAAAGGCGGATTTGAGGTAAGAAGCGAAAAGGGTGCTTATTTTTATGAAAAAGTTGTACTTGCAATCGGAGGGCATTCTGCGTTCGAAATTATAAAAGGTATAGGACACACAATAATACCTCCTTGTCCTGCGTTGACAGCTTTAAAGACAAAAGAAAATTTTACTGAGCTATCAGGTGTTTCAATAAAATCTGTGAGAGCTGGTTTTAATAAAAAAACATTATCGGGGGATATTTTATTTACACATAAAGGTATTTCAGGTCCTTTGGTCTATAAGATATCATCACTTATGGCTAGAGAAAAATTTCCGTATGAAATTATTTTTGATTTTGTCGGGGAAATAAATTTACAAGAGTTTTTAGATAGAAACTCTCATAAAACGATAAAAAATGTACTGTCGGATTTTGTCCCGAAATCTTTTGCAAGATTTATTTTATCAAAGGCTCAGGTTGATGAAAATATACAGGCATCTAAAATAGATGGCAAAACAAGGGATAAAATTTATGGATATTTGAATAATTACAAAATAGAAGTAACCGCTCCTGTAAAAGACGGGGAGGTAGTAACATGCGGCGGAGTTGCTCTTGATGAGGTTAATGCCAAGACGATGGAATCTAAAGTTGTGAAAAATTTGTATTTTTGCGGTGAAGTATTAGATATAGATGGGTTTTGCGGAGGATTTAACCTGCAGAACTGCTGGTCTACTGGGTTTGTTGCAGCAAATGGAATTGCTATGAATCCTTAGGCATATACTTTACCGTTTTTTATATCCTGTTCCAATTTTTTTTCAATTTCTTCTTGAACTTTGAATTTTCTGTTATTTTTATCGGCAAATCTGAGAGCTATCATAAGTCCTGGTGCTACAATTCCGAGTGCTGCAATACAAGTTCCTATATTTTTGAGGATTGAACTTCTTTTGTATTTTCTTAAATTCTTTAGAAAATCTGATAAAATTTCGTCATCAGTTTTTATTTTGATTTTAGATTTATCATTAACTGTTGATGACTCTGTATTTTGTTTGGTTATGATTTTTTCTTTATAGCTGCTAAATTGGTCATATAATTTGCCGAGTTTTTCTTTAATACCTTTTATTTCATCTAAGTCAATGAAAGCTCTTGTATCAACATCACTGGAGAGTTGATGCTTTTTATCCGTGACTGTAATAATATCTGACATTTTTGCCATCTTAACTATTACATTATCTTTATTAAGCGGGTTAACTACAAAATCATAAATATCGACATCTTTTTTAAGGTTTGAAAACTCTTGCAGAGTTGTTTTAAGTTGTTTGTCTTTTAGTGCGTTTTTCAATACTTCACTTTCGATTACTCTTGCATCAAGTTGGATATTCATTCCGTGTTTTTGTTCTGTGGTGTTTTCAAAATGTTTTTGGATTTTTTCGCCCAAGAAATACATAAATGCCCAAAAACTGCCTTCTTTAATTACATATCCGAGCATATCCTGAGGGTTTCTTGATTCACAAATTCTTTCAGCTGTAATGGAGCCGTCAACTATCATGAGGTTTTTGGTCGGGCTGAACATGAAGTCTTGTATGCCGGTAAAAGTTGGATTTGTATTATTTAATTTATGTACGCCGTTGAATGATTTAACCGGTTTTGTATAATTTGCGTATAGATTATAGTTGATTTTTCCTGATTTTTGAGGATTTTCTTCTTTGTGTAAGTTGTGTTTGTGTTTTTTTAGGTAATTTTCTTTAATATGTTTTTCTGTCGCGTTGTGTCTGTATTTAGTTAGTCCATAGTATGAAAGGATTGTCAAAAATGTTGATGCTACAAATCTTCCAAAAGTCAGACCTTTGAAAGTCTTTATAGATTTAGCAGATTCACCGATTTTTTGTAGTGATTCTTTAATTTCATTAGTAGGAGCGTATTGTTTAGCTTTTTCGAAAATTTCAAGGTTTTTAAGTATTCTTACGTCAACTTTGGGATCATAGCCCATAGTTTTAAATAGGGTAAAATCAAGTATTTTTTTGTAGATAGGTATCCCGAAAAGCCATATTGCCTGGGTGCCAAACTCATCTATAAATCTATCTCTTCCCTCTGTTTCATCGCCAGTTATGTATGAGCCTGCCGTCAGTCCCATACTGTTTACAATGTCCTTTAGTGCTAAAGGAACTAGAGAATTGCTATTACCTAATGTTGAATATATTTCGCTTGCTGTTATTTTGGGTATCATGTAAAAATCCTTAACTTTATACGTGTAAACAGCTTGTTTTTTGACTGTCTACACAACTAACTACTACAAGCCCCATATTAAATTCATTAATCTCACGATTGGGGCATTCGCTTTTGTAATAGTTTTTCGTCGGAGGGTGAATTTCATAATTATCCTTTCACATTTTGTATTAAGTGCCGTAAAAATTTTTATTGCTTTAGTTATGATTATTTTTAACTTTTTTTAACAAAAAACAAGACCTTGAATATTTTTCAAGGTCTTGTTTTTGAAATTTATTTTTCCCGCATAGAAATTTCGGTGTTTTATTTCTTCAACAAAACCTCACAATCAAATATTCTACGTCGGATTTGTAAACTAATCATATGTATATCATACATGAGAATTTTTATTTGTAAATAGCTTTTTGGAGAAAGTCTGGAGCGAGAGTGCAACTTTCTAGTTGCATATTAGCTATAGCGAATTACAGACCAGACTTGCGAGAGCAGGAAAAGCAGGTGGCAAAGGACTGCTTTTGATTAAATAAATGTAATTTCATAATAGCCATTATTAATATAGAATTTTAGTTTAATTTTTTCACCGTTGTAATTTGCAGGTGGTGTTTTGAAATATGGTAGCCGCATAAGCATAAGATATACTTCATCATTTAAAGATTTGTTTTGGGATTTGTAAATAAAATTTCTATTTATGAGTTTCCCTGAATTATCGAGTGAAAATTCGACTGCACAGTCCCCGCTTCCTTGAATTGCGGTGATATTTAGCTTTCCAAGCAGAGCAGTTCTTATCTGACCTTTGTATTCAAGAAATTCTTGAGCATTCATTTTAGGCGGCTGCGGTTTAGGTTGTGGGGGAGGTTGTTGAATTGTTTGTGAATTTGACTGAGCTGTAGTTGGTTTAGTTTGATTTGTATTTTGAGTTTTTACTTGGGTTGATGATTTTGGTTTATTTTTGTCAGCTGAGTTTTGAGGAATAGAATTTGTTTGTTTTGGTTTGGGCTGAACTTTTTTAGGTGTTGCAGCAGCTTTAGTTTTAGAATTTTGAACAGAGGTTGTGTTTTGGAGAAGTGTATTTTGAGTTTGTGGCTTGGGTTGTTTGGAAATTTTAGGCTCTATTTGTCTTTCTTCTTGTTTTTTAGAGGGAGCTTTGGGGGAATTTTCCCAAATGCTTTCTATATCAGGAATGTTTTGTGAAATTATTTTTTTATCTTCTGTTTGATTTTTTTCGACTGAATTGCTTTTAAAAAGCCAAGGGATTATTGCAAAAATTATACATAAAATTAAAAAAGCAATCGGGAGTAGCTTTTTATTAAAAAGTTCGACAGGAAAAGTTATTTTTTCCTGATTGTTTTGAGGTTGTGTATTTAAAATTTCAAATTCGTCAAATTCG
The DNA here is from genome assembly GCA_949299435.1 of uncultured bacterium. Classification (GTDB taxonomy): domain Bacteria; phylum Cyanobacteriota; class Vampirovibrionia; order Gastranaerophilales; family Gastranaerophilaceae; genus Scatenecus. Next base: position 7,694 of record CASGAK010000034.1, on the reverse strand, counting down.
TCATTACCGCATTTGCAGTAGTCCGGTTTAGTTTTATATTCAAGTTTACATTCTGTACATCTGAACATTTTTTACCTCAATGTCTTAATTTTTTCTATATCTTGAAAATCGTTAGGGGTACTGAATCTGTCTTGAGTTGAGATTACAAACCCGCCTGTTACATTAGTTATAACACGTTTTGTGCGAGCTGGAAAGTTTAAAATAGATTTTCCTTGATAACTCAGTATAAGGGGCTTTAAGTAGTTTATTGCAATGCTGTTGTAACTTGAGGGGATTGCCCAAGTTTTTAAATTGGAAATTTGACCTCTTTTATCGACTGTGAATGAAAATTTAAAGGTCGTACCTATCGGTGCTGCAATCTGTGTATCACGCATAATTTGGTTTTGCAGATTGCTTCGCCATTTATTCCAAATGATAATTTCTTCTTGTTCGGTTAATGGTCTTTCATTTTCTGGTAATGGCTCAATTGTTTTTTGTATTTGTTCTGCTGTTTGAGTCGGATTGATTTGTGGAAGTTTTACGATTTTATTTTCTTCCGTTTCTGTTTTTTGTTTTTGGACAGAGGCTGTATTGGTCATGATATCTTTTACAGATTGTGGCATCTCAACAGTTTTTCCCGATTTTTTTGCATCAGATTTAACTTGGATTGTCTGGGGGGTACTTTTAGCAGTTTCCGTTTTTATATTTTTGGTTTCATTTTTTATCTTGGTTTGAGTTTTTTCAACTTGAATATTTTTTATGGTTTTGTTTTCTTTATTTACAAATATTTGTGCTGTTTGATTCGAATTCGTTTCTGTTTTTGGGAGTGTTTTTTCTATGGTGTTTACTTCTTGCAATTCTGTATTTATAATTTGTACTTTAGTTTCAGGTAATTCATGAGTTGCATTAGGTGTTTGGGCAAGTTCAGTATTTGTTATTTGAAAATCGCCCTGTGCAAATCTTACCGGTTTATTTATCCCAGGGTTAATTATCCCGACAGTTATTGTCAGAATAAAAAGAATTATTAATGTTGAAATTAAATATAGTTTAATCATTTTCTGTCCAGTTTTGAAATTAAAGAATCGCACACATATAATTCATAATTTGTGCGGCTTAAAATGTAGGTTTCCGCAATCAAAAGAGCTGTAGGGACAGAGGCGGCGACAAAACTTAAAAACAGTCCGTTTAAATCAGCTCCGATTTCTGTCATAAAGAAAGATGTATTCATTGTAAATTCTATAAATATTATGGAAATTCCGATTATAAATAATCTTAACCGTTCTTTTTCTAAAGCTCTTACGTTTTGCAAACCGAATATATCAACCCCATGAGATAAGTAGTTTCTGAATCCGTCCATTTTGATTATATCTGAGCCGCTGATTTTTCTGATATTTAAAAATCCGTTTGATATTGTAAAAAATGCAAATATAATCAGCATTGTCGCGAGAATAAGAAATACAGGAGAAAATCTGACACCTGAAATCCTTATCCAGCCTGCAGCTTCAGGAAAACACATTGCAAGAGTATTGGATACTCCATAAGCTAAAAATGGTGCTGTTAAAATTCCTAAAATCGTTTCAGCTAATGCTTTTAGCTGCAGGGTAAAAGTCTTATCTTTAATATAGTTTAGTTTTACGCTGCCAAGACTATTTATAAACATATCAATCCAGCTTTGATATTCATTGAGTATTATTTCAAAATCTTCTCTGTATTCGTATTTATCAAGTTCCATTGAAAGTTTTTGGCTGCTGTATTTAAAATATCCGCAAGCAAAAGCTATTGTTATATTTAGCATTACAAAAAATAACGAAATTAACGCTCCGTAAAAAATTCTTCCATTTGGGTTCATGTAATAAATCATATTTATCGTATAAAAAGCAAGCATAAATACAGTAGAAAGAAAAATTAAAAAATTTTGGGCAAATTTCGCTCCATATATAGGCTTTACTGAATCCTTATTTTGAAGATACAAGTAGATACCCTGTTTGAAAGATAATGATACAGCATAAGTCAGTATGGTAAATAATGCAAGCATTTTAATGTTCGTCGGCATATTCATAAAAGCAACTGTATCTGATATTGGTAAGCCCATTAGATAATTTGTTATACCGAAGGTCATTACAATCGTGCTTATAATCAGGGCGATATTTAGAATGATTGCGGCTTTGAAATTTAATGATATACGTTTTTTTAAGTCGTTTATAGAGAACGCAATTTGTTTTGTTATAGTGACTCTGCTCTTTTCTATATCAGATTTCTTTTTTTCAAGTTTTAATCGCACTTCTGTATTGATATCATTCCCGTATAGTTCTGAAATTTCTTTTTGAGTAAGATCTTTTTGTGCAATTTTACTTATGGATTCTGCTTCTTTGTCTGAAATTTTAATTCCGATGAATTCTTCGCTTTGTTCAAATTTAATTTTGCAAAATTTTTCAAATATGATTTTACCTCTAAACGGCTCTCCTCTAAAAAGTATTTTAGGATTTGAAAAATTGTTGATTAGTGTACATTTATTTGAGTTTTCATCATATTGCAGAGTTAGCATAAAATCATATCCGACGTTAACTTTGTAATCGCAGTCGGAATTTGATCCGATTATTATGAAATCTTTTTCTTTAAATGTTTTTTCATTACTTAGAGAAGTGATTACAATTGTCATTTAAATCCTTTCGGTTTATTGTTGATATATTTGCACGGTAAGAGGTTCCACAAGCATAATTTGAAGTTGAGAGCCTTCGATTAAATTAATTTCTTCACCTTTTGTCGAAATGGCTGAAATAGCTCCCGCACCAGCCCCGACAGATGTCCCTGCAATAATGGCAGTAGTAGGATCAGCTCCCAAAAGCATTGATACAGCAGAAAGTAAAAGCCCTGTAGCTGCACCTCCTACAATTCTTTTTGTAATATTGAGTGCCCTTGTAGAATTTCCGGTTATATATACTTTGTTGGTCTTTAGAGGAATAATATTTCCGTCAGGTGTCATAATTTCATCAAATAAAAGCCCTATTTGTCCGTTTGCCATAGCAAAGCCTGCTTGTTTAGTGTCAATTGCTCTTCCGTTTAAAATACTTCCAGCAGGTGCAATTAAATTCCCGTTGTATACCCAGTCGGCATCTAATTCTGCACTAATCCTATCATTATTTATAAGACTGTCCGAGCTTATGTCTGACAATAGCATTGCTGTAAATGTTGCACCATCTTGGATATACACAACACTACCGGAGAGAACACTTTCAGAATTTTGATAATTATTTTGTGTTATCCTTTGATTGTATACAGGGGCATTGTAAGGTATATTGTCATTAGTACCTCCGATTCTTGGGAGTTTTACCGAACTCGATTCAAGTACAATCGGTGGTTCGTTATACTGAGGCTGGGTTAATGTAATTATATTTCCTTGTTGCGGGGTGCTCTGCCCGTCAAATCTTGCCTGAGCCTCATCACTGAAATCGTAATTAATATTTGCAGGATCTATTAGTGGTTGTGACTCTTGGGGGATTTCATGAGTTGAGCGTAAATTTATTTTTACGTTACTGTGTGCAAGTTGTGTATAGGCTTCACCATAGTAAAAACTTTTTAGACTTGAGTTTAATACTTTTTTGGGTCTGAAATCATTATTTTTAAGAGTCTTTAAAATGTTTTTCCGTAATTCTTCATCTTCGTTGTTCGACATATAGTAAAAATAGCAAACATCATCTTTTGAAGATATTATCACTACATAAAAATATTTTTTGTCAGAAGTTTCCAAAATATAATAATCATTATTTTGAATAGAATTCGGATATAACCTTTTCAGATATGGTGTAAGAATTTTTTTAACCTTATCAGGAGTTGTATCTTTTATTTTGTACAGCTTCGAGATATCAGCAGCCAATACTGTTGATGTAGTTATAAACAAAGTCATTAAAAGTATAAAAAACTTTTTCATCTTCATCTTATAAAGCATTATAAACATATATGGCTCGTTTTGCAATAAAACTTTATATATAGTTAACGATTTTGTAAATAATTAGTTCAATTTTTACTTTATATATTTATAGGGAATTTTAAAAGGAAAAATATTGGAGGTCTTTTGAAAAAGATTGTTATATTATTACTGTCATTGTTTATTATTTGTGAATTTAGTATGCCTGTTTATGCGGGCAGGTTTGAGGTATATACTCCTGATGGTTATAAGCAGTTGCACAGATATAATAATCCGGTTCAACCAAGAGCAGCCAATGGTCAAGTTATACAATTATTAGTAGATTATTCTGGCAGTATGAGTACATGGATTACAGTAGCAAAAGATACATTGCAATTTATACTACCAAAAATAATACAATCATCTTCCGTATCGCTAAGAGTATTTGGTGAAGCTCCAAGTGATCGTTATGGATATCAAGATGCTGCCTGTAGAGCATCAAGACAAGTTGTCGCAGCATCAGACAGTAATCAGGATAAAATATTAAAAGGACTTGCAACAAGTAGACTAGGGGGTGTAACACCTATAGAATTCGGTTTACGCGAAACTATCGAGAAAGACTTTGCAAATCTGCGTAACTACAATAGATATAAAAAGAAAAAAATAGTTTTGGTAACTGATGGTGGCGAAAACTGCGGTGGAGATCCTTGTGCTTACATAAGAAATATTATGAAAAAAAGGAAGGATATTCAAATAGATGTTGTACAAATAGGTAATGATACTAAATTAGCTTGCTTAGCAGACCTTACAGGTGGAACTTTTTATAAAGTTGAAGGCGAACGAAAAAAATTGGAAGTAGCATTTGAAAAGACTTTAAATGTATCTAAAAAACCTGTCGAATTCCAACGTCATAAAAAAGTTCTTACATACAAAGAAAGGACACCCGTAGCACAACAAAAAGCACCGGCATATAAGCAAAAAACACCTCAATACAAGCAAAATAAACCTTTAGCAGATAGATATAAGTATGTAAAATTTTAATTAGTCCAAGAAAGTCTTTCGATAAGCTATTTGAGCAAGGCTTTCAGGGAGCAAAGGTCTGCTATTAAAGCAATTTTGTATAAAGAATTTACGCTTATCCAAATCTTGAAAATAAAAGAATTCCTTCATATGTTAAATTGTTGAGTTTGCAAATATAATAAAAAAACTATATAATAACGTTGGAGGTTTCGATGAAAAAGTTATATATAGTTTTATTGTTATTTATTATATCTGCTTATAGTGCAGCTTATGCCGCATCGTCAAATATAAAAAACAAAGAGCCTCTTGCTGCGGTGGAGTTACTAGTGGATTTTTCGGGTAGTATGTCTCCATATCTTCAAATTTCACAAAAGGCATTATTTGAGATACTGCCTAAATTAAAAAATACCCAAAAAGCAATGAGGGTATTTGGACAAGCTCAAGAGCATTCAAAAATTTCTACAAATAGTAACTGTACAGTAAATATGACAATATCTAAAAATATTTTGGAATATACACCTGAATACGCAGAACTAAAGAGAAAAATGGCTAACATTAATTGCTCAAGTAAATTATCAAATATAAGTGAGTGCAGAAAATTAAAATTAGCAGAGCAAGATTTATGTAATAAGGGATTATGTTATGTAACAAAGCCCAAAACAGAGCAAATCACAATGAAATGTAATGAGGACTGTGTAAATACACAATTGCTGGTACCATTCAGTAAAAATAATTCTAATTCTATAATAACATCATTCAAAAAAATGCGAATAGGAAATGCAACTCCGATAGAATTGGCCCTAAAAAAGGCTGTTCAAGATATAAAAGCTATAAAAGGCAGAAAAAAGATAATCATGATAACCGATGGTGTTGATACTTGTGGCGGCAAGCCTTGTGAATATATAAAACAAGTAAAAGATATTCAGATTGATATAATAACAATCGGGCATAATGATAGTCTAAAATGTCTGACAGATGCTACAGGCGGGAAATATTATACTGTAGAAGAAAACTCCTTAATAGATGCCCTTGAAGAAACTTTTGAAGTTCCCAAAGGCACAGCAGACAAAGCTCGCGGATATAAATTTTTGGATTTATAGAAATTGAGGGTATTGTGAAAAAGAAAATATATATAACAGCTTTAATATCTATGCTAATATTATTAACCTCTAATCAAAGGACTTTAGCTGAAAAATACAGTGTATATACTCCTACGACATATAAACAGGTACAAATCGTGCAAAGTCCCAAAAGAGCAAATATAGAAGGCGAAGCTGTTGAACTTTTAGTTGATTATTCTGCAAGTATGATTAGATGGTTGAATCAAACAGCAATGATGTTACAATATATTCTGCCGAAAATTCCTCAGACCACATCTGTAGCATTGAGAGTATTTGGAGAGCCTCCTATCGGAGATTATTCATATATGCAAAGCTGTAAAGCAACTCGACTTGTAGCATATTTTAAAAAAGAAAACCAAGTTAATATACTGAACGGACTACAAAAATCAGTATATGGCGGTAATACCCCCTTAGAATTTGCATTGAGAGAAACAGTTGAAAAGGATTTCAGAAATTTAAAAATAGTAAGTTCAGATGGAAAAAATGTATCCCAGCGAAAAAAGATAATCCTAATAACAGATGGAGCTGATAGTTGTGGAGGAAATCCTTGTGCTTATATAAAACAGTTGATGAAAACAAGAAATGATATCCAAATCGACGTAATTCAAATGGGTAGCGATACCTCAATAAGATGTCTTTCTAATGAAACTGGTGGAACATTTAATATAACTTATGGAGATATAAAAAAATTAGAAATGGCATTGGAAGATGCTTTTGAAGTACCTCGCGGTACAGTTGAAAATGCAAGGTCAGGTAAGAATTCTATAAAAATTCAAAATTCAAATCAATCTCAAATACAAATTAATCCCCAAAATCAACAGCAAGAAAATTCGAATAAAAACAGAGGATATAAATTTATTAAATTTTAATTCTCTGCCTAAATAGAATTAACAAAATATTCCTTACCGTTTTCACATACAATGGCAGTAAGCGGTGCATTTTTGTATTTTCCACAACCTGTGTCGATACATATTTTATCTTCTTGTACCATAGGCTTATCAAATTCTGTGTGCCCGAAAATAATTTTATAAGGTAAATAATGCCTGTAGTTGTAGAAATCTTTTCTTATATATACCATGTCAACTTCATTTTGTTTTTCGAGGGAAATGCCTTTTCTGATACCGGCATGGATAAATAAATAATTGTCTTTTTTGTAAAAATATTTTAAATTCCTGAAGAAATCACCATGAAATTTTAAGATATTTTCAAAACTTCCATAACTTTCAACAGTCTTTGGTCCGCCGTAATTCCAAAACAAATAGTTATAATATTCATCAGACTCCGCATGCAAAAGGGCATACTCATGCGATCCGATAAGGTAAATACAATTGCAAACATGCTGCATGGAAATAATTTTTTCAACAACTTCTTTTGATTTATCCCCTCTATCAATGTAATCACCCATAAAAATGATAGTATCATTTTTTTCAGGGGATATTTTTTCTAAAACAGCACAGAGTTTTTCATACTCTCCATGTATATCAGATATTCCGATTAATCTAGTCATACCAACAAACTAATATAAAAAAATACAAAATTCAATTATAAATAGAAATAAAGCACAAAAAAAGCGGTATAATAACCGCTTGTCTTAAATGGTACTCCCAGGGGAATTCGAATCCCCGTCTACACCGTGAAAGGGTGTTGTCCTAGGCCTCTAGACGATGGGA
>CASGAK010000033.1 GCA_949299435.1 uncultured bacterium | reverse complement strand
GGTAATCTATCTCCTATGGAGTAGTTTTCGCTGATAATTTTTTTAATATGGTTCTGAGTCCTTTCATAATAATAAAATGCCGTTTCTTGAGCTTTTGCAAATATTGAAGTTTCAATACCTGCATCTATTGTTTTGTCAAAAGGCATTTTTATCACTGAAGTCCCATACCTTCCGCGTCTAGGAAGTAAAATTCCCTCATCAATCAAACCCTTTAGTCCGTCATGAATTGTTTTTATACTGACATTTAGCTCTTTTGCAAGCTCAAAGTGTGAGGGTAATTTGTCACCTATTTTTAAATTTTCAGTGATATAGTTTTTTAAATCATCTTCTATTTTTTTGACAAGTGTGGTTTGTTCTTCGATTTCTTTTTTTAATTTGAAATTTAATGATTTCACAGCCCAGCCTGAATCCTTATTGTTTTTGAATTTGTGTTCTAAAATCCCGTTTGTGCAAAGATATTCAAGAGCAAGCCTTGTTGTATTCGGCGAGCTGTTAATTTCTTTAGCTATATTTCTTGACGAGGGAAGATTTTGTCCGGTTTTGAAGTTCATATTTTTTATGTATTTTTTTATTTCTTCAACAGCTATTTCTCGTTTTGAGGTTAATTTTCTCATATTTGAGTCTTGATTAGGGGCTTTTATAACCGTTCCTATGCATTGCTTTGATTCTACATATCCTGCATCTTCTACAAACCTTAAAGCGTTTTGTACAGTCCCGATACTTACTCCCAGCATAAATGCAAAATCAGGCTTTGATGGTAAAAGCTCATGTACCTTGATTTTACCAACAGCTAAATCTCTGTCTATCCAGTTCATAATCCATTTAGAAATTACTATTGCTTTTGACTCTTTTGCATTTTTTAAGTCGGGTAACTCAATGGTAATTTCATTGGTTTTAATCTGTCTTAAATCTTCTTTTTTCATACACACACCTTTTACGTTTTAATGATACTGTATTTATAAAAAAACATCAAGTCGTTTTTTGCTATTTTGTTGCAAAATGTTTAAAAATATTATTTATTTGAAAAATTCTTAGATAAAAAACTATAGCGAAATAATGACGCAAAGAAATTACTTCTCTTACTGAAAATAGTTTTTAACGGATTACAAAAACGGACACAATTTAATGTGTCCGTCTAAACCCAAATCTGATAGACTGTTTTGTGCATAAATCGGCGGGATTTATAAAATCCTGCTAATATCTTTGTAGCTCCTATTCAAGCATTGATTCCAAAATATTTGCATTTTTAGAAGCTGATGTTGATGCTCGAACTTTTTGTTTGTAAATGTAAGTTCGTAATGCTTCTCTAATCAATTCACTTCTAGATCTGTTTTCTCCGTCTGCGACCTGATCAATTTTGTTTAAAAACTCTTCAGGCATTGAAATCAATACTCTAGCCATATATTCTCCTTTTTCTTATTGTGAAATACTTCTTATACTATTATAAACAATTTTTGATATAAAAAAGTGCTATTTTATATCTATATAATATATACAAATTTTAAAACCCCTTTATTTACAATGCTTTAAGAGGATATATTTGTATTTACAAAACTTAATAAATTACTTTAAACATATTTTTGTTTGGCTTTACATGACTTTTAGTTTAAGTTAAGATTAGAAAAAAGGGGAAAAATGGAAAAAGGTAATTTAAGATACAAACGGATATTATTAAAAATAAGCGGAGAGGCACTTTTAGGAGAACAGCAATTTGGTATAGACCAAAAACCTGTTCAAATGATAGCAAATGAGATAAAAAAAGCAAGAGAAGCCGGAGCTGAAATTGCAGTGGTTGTAGGCGGTGGAAATATATTCAGAGGCATGAAAAACAGTGCAAAACTAGGAATGGATCAGGCTTCAGGAGATTATGTCGGAATGCTTGCAACTGTTATGAACGCTATAGCTTTGCAAAGTGCTTTAAATCAGATTGATGTACCCTGCAGAGTCCAAAGTGCAATTACAATTAATCAAGTAGCAGAGCCTTACATTCGACACAGAGCTATAAGACATTTGGAGAAAGGCAGAGTTGTAATATTTGCAGCAGGTACAGGTAACCCATTCTTTACAACTGATACAGCAGCAGCCCTAAGAGCTTCTGAAATTAATGCTGAGGCAATGCTTATGGCGAAAAACGGTGTAGACGGTGTATATACAGATGATCCGAAAATTAATCCGCAAGCTAAGAAGTTAGATAAAATATCCTATGATGATATTATAAAAAACGGTCTAAAAGTTATGGATACATCAGCTTGTGCACTTTGTAAACAAAATAATATACCTATAGTAGTGTTTGATTTTCTGCTAAAAGATGGTATTCTTAAAGTCCTTAATGATTCAGATATAGGTACGTATATAAGTTTATAGATAATATTTTGAAAGAGGTAACAAATGTCAGAAAGTTTAGAAGAATTATTTTTATTCGGTGAAGAAAAGATGGAAAAAGCAATTGCTGCATTGAAACGAGAATTTGGAGCAATTCGCTCAGGTCGTGCAAATCCTATGATTTTAGATAAAGTACAAGTAGATTACTATGGAGTGCCGACTCCATTAAGACAAATGTCACAAGTGACAGTACAAGATGGTACAACACTTGTTATATCTCCTTATGATAAGTCAATTTTAAAAGAAATTGAAAAAGCAATTATTAAAGCAGAAATAGGAATTACCCCAAACAGTGACGGTATATGTATAAGACTCACATTCCCGCCATTGACAGAAGAAAGACGTAAAGAAATTGTGAAAGATGTTAAAAAACTTGGCGAAGAAGCTAAAGTAGCTATAAGAAATGTACGTCGTGATATGACTGATGAGTTGAAAAAAATAGAAAAGGCTGAAAATCTTCCCGAAGATTCAGTTAAAGATAATCAGTATAAAATTCAAAAATTGACAGATAAATATACAGGCATTGTAGACAGTGCAGTTTCAGAAAAAGAAAAAGAGGTTTTAACTGTATAATGGACGTGATAGGCGGATTAAATAAAAACGCGACTCGAATGCTTACGGGTTTTATTTTGGGTACAATTTCAATGGCTTGTATTATTAAAAGCGGGCTTGCATTGTTAATATTGTTGTATGTTTTTGTATTTTTCGCCTCAAGAGAATATGTTAAAATCCTAGAACATAAAGGGTTCTATCCGAGTTTAAAAGTTATATGGCTGGCAGAAGCGGTATTTGGTATAATCGCATATTTACAACGATTTGATTTGACGGCACTTGCATTGAGTGCATTTTCGATAATTTCATTTATGTGGGTGCTTTTTCGCGGTCGCCAGCCTTATATAGCTAATGCTGCTACAACTATTTTAGGATTTATTTATTGTGGTTGGTTCCCATTGCATTTATTATTTTTACGTGAATTGTCCTCCGAGCGATTCCATGATGGGCTTGGATTTGTTGTGATGATGTTTACTGCAATTTTGTTGACGGATATCGGTTGCTATTATGCAGGAAGGCATTTAGGGAAACATAAACTTGCACCGGTTGTTAGTCCGAATAAAACGATTGAAGGGTCTATCGGAGGTATTATATGTGCAATTATCGGGGCAATTATAGTAGCGTATTTTATTGGTTTTGAATGGTATTATGCAATTATTGTCGGGTTTATTTGCACTGTATTTGCTCAAATTGGTGATTTGTGTGAATCTTTGATAAAGCGTGATGCGGGTGTAAAAGATAGCGGGGATACGCTTCCTGGACATGGTGGTTTTTTGGATCGTACAGATAGCTTTATTTTTACAATTCCTGTAATGTATTATTTTTGTAAATATTTTGTATTCTCAAGCGATTTGGTAAATGGGTTGGTAAATTTCGTAAAAGGACTTTTTTAGATGAAGGCTGTTGAAGAAATTTTCGGAATAAAAGTTGATAATAGCGAGATTTTTATATCGGCATTGACTCACCCTTCTTACACAAAAGAAAAAGAGTTGGATTATACAAAATGTTATGAGCGTTTGGAATTTTTAGGTGATGCCGTATTAAAACTTGTAATATCTGATATTTTATATAATAAATTTCCAGATTCAGCAGAAGGAGATATGTCAAAGATACGTTCAATTGTTGTATCTGATAATATACTTTCTAAAATTTCCAAAAAAATAGGGTTAGCTGAATTAATAATTGCTGCAGAACATGATGAAAAATTAGGTATAAAAAAGTTGGAGTCAGTTACGGCTTGTGCTTTTGAAGCGGTGCTCGGAGCATATTTCCTTGATGGAAAATTTGAATTGTTACGACTAAAAATAAAAGAAATCTTTTTGCCATATATTGATGAAATTTGTGAGAACATAGATAAGTATAATGCTAAAGCCTTATTACAAGAATATACACAGAGTTTGGATAAGACAACTCCGATATATCGACTTGTAAAAGAGAGCGGTCCACCTCATAATAGAGTGTTCACCGTGGAGGTTGAATATAATAATGAAATTATAGCAATAGCAGATGGCAAGTCTAAAAAAGAAGCAGAACAGAAATGTGCTTATTCTGCCTGTCAAAAAATGGGAGTTATTAAATGTCAAAAATAATAATTTCACCGTCGATTTTATCAAGTGATTTCGCAAATTTAGGACGGGATATAAGGTTAATAGAAAATGCTGGTGCCGATTGGGTGCACATTGATGTTATGGACGGACATTTTGTACCGAATATAACAATCGGTGCCCCCGTTGTAAAATCTATAAGAAAAGTTACAAAACTGCCTTTTGATGTACATTTGATGATTGATAATCCGCGAAAATATATAAAAGATTTTGTAGAGGCAGGTGCTGATATAATTACATTTCACATTGAAGCTGTTGATAGAAAATCAGTTGTGGAAATTGCAGATTATATAAAAAGTTTCGGCATAAAAGCCGGTCTGTCTATTAAGCCAAAGACTAACCCTGAAGAAATTCTTGAATATATGGCTTATTTTGATTTGATACTTATTATGACTGTTGAGCCGGGCTTTGGGGGGCAAAAATTCATTGCTGAGTCTGCTCAAAAAATTTCTTTAATAAAAAGATTTGCTGATGAAAAACTTATTTTGCAGGTAGATGGCGGAATAAATTCAGAAACTGCAAGAGTCTGCACCAGATTGGGTGCAAACTCTTTAGTTGCAGGTAGTTATATTTATAATGCAGAAAATGCTTGCGATGCTATAAATTCTTTACGTTAGACCTCTTCGTTCTTTGCGTTTAAGAATTTCGTTAGGGTCTGTTGTAATTGAGGTATCTGCAAGTGTAGGATCTAGTTCTGCTTGTTCTTTATCAGCAGCTCTGTCTTGCTCAAATTTATCAGTTGCTTCTTGTGCTACTTCTGCGACAGGTTGATTATCTCTTGTCGCATTGTCTACAGCCTCTTGTTGAATATCATCTTCATTTTGGGTTTCTTCTTCTTGAGCTGTTGTAATTCCAAATGTTCCAGAAGTTGTACTTACAGTATTTCTGGCATTGTCTACTCTGTCTTCGTTTTGAGTGTTTTCTTGTGCTGTGTTATTAAAAGTAGTTTTGCCTGCTTGTGCTGTATTAATTGCATTATTTCCGCTTGATATTGCGTGATTTGCAATTATATTTAATGTAATACTATTAAAATTAAAAAGTTCATTACCGATATCAATTGCTTGGGTACCTATTGATGAAGCATTTGTAGCTGTGTCAATCGCGGTATTAATACCGTTTGTTGCAGAGTATACAGATTGAGAATCTGTTTCAATATTGGAAAGTCCAAGAGTTGCAAGTTCTCTTATTTGGTTTTCTATCTGCAAGGCATCAATTGGTGCGAATTGTGTTGATGTGTTGTTTTGCATACTTTCTTGTTTAGTTTTCAATGTCTGAATTTGTGAAAGTAAATTATTAGAATATTCTTCTATATCAGCTGCTTTTTCCTCTGATTGGGATAAAATTGTTTCCATATCACTTTCAAGGGTAGTTACTGAATTACTATATTCTTCGCTTTGTGTTGCAAAAGTTGATGCTTGATCTGCAATTGGTACGCCATTTGCGTCCATTTCCTCCCGTAATAGAGTACCCATATTTGTATTTGCGGTCGAGGTAACCGACATTTGATCAGGATTGTTTAGTGACATTTCATAGGTTATTTCATCAGCTCCTGCTTGGTTCTTTGCCATATCTTCCGCCCAAGATAAAATCGCTGTAGGAATTTCCTGACCTTCATCTTTGTATTCCAATATTTCATTTGCGGTACAATCATTCCAATCAATTGTTAAATCTTTTGGCTTTATACCCTGAGCTCCATTAATTCCGTCTACCATAGTTTTCTCCTTATTAAGCATTTTTAAATACAATTTATTTTATCGGTATTTTAGAATAATAACTTTAGTATAAAATTATATTAAATGTTCGGATTGCTTATAGGAATTGACTTTACAGGTATTAATAAAACTTAAAAAAAAGAAAGTGTTAACTTATGTAACAAAAAATATATAAATTGAATATAAAAAGTCAATATTTTTTTAGCAAAATTTTTTATATAAGTACGAGAGATAAATAAAGAAAAAGAGAGGCTTTAAAAATGGCAAGAACATTGTTATTTACGGATACTGTTGCGGAAAAATATAAAGAAACATCAAAAGCTATAAGTGAAGTAAAATTTGAAACAAGACAAGTTATTCGCAAAACACTTGTTGAAATGATGAAGCAATCATTTTTCCACGGTGCAAGCAGATATGGTACAAATTTTATTGCATAGAATGCTGTTCGTTGAAAATTAAGGATAAGGCAAGGAAGATAATTAAGGATAGGAAGGAATAAAAAAAGGACCGATTTTTATCGGTCTTTTTTATGTATTAAGATTAATAATCATTTTATTCAATATACAGGCAAAAATTAGCCAAAGAAGGTAAGGAATTTGAATAGCTCCGGCAAGTATAGATATATTAAAAAAGTATAAAATCATAATCAATACAATTATTGTGAGTGAGATTGCAATTGAGAATGCTTTTTTCAGGTTATGTTCAATAAAAAAGACTTTTGTCCAATATAGGTTAAGTAAAAGTTGAATAAAGAAAATTATTACGGCTACGTATTTTGTCAAAGAATTTTTTTGAAAAATAATTATAACAAAAGAAATTCCCATAAGTATGAATAGCAATGACCATACGTATTTAAAAATCCATTTAGGTGGTTGGATTTTAGGTTTGTTTAAATTGTTAAAAAAATTGTCATCATAAGAGTAGAACATAATTTAATTATTACTGACAAGATAAGTTTTTTTTATCCACATAAGGGCTAATATATTAGCAGATTGTTAAAAAATGTAAAAAGAGTAAAAATAAATCAATGGATATGGTATATACTTGGGTATATATTAAGTATATAATAATGTTTAATTGGAGTAAAAATGTCAATAAATGCAATATCAATGTCAGGGTATTCCTGTGGAATATCAGGTATAGATGATGAATATCAAAGGATAATGAGAGCCCTAAGAGCTTATGGAATAGAGCCGACAGGTGATAAGAGCGTAGATTCTGCAAAACTAAAGAAAATAGAAGCCTCTAAAGATAGTCAAAATACCCAATTTTCCCAATCAAATGAAAATAAAGACAGATCACAAAATTCAATTTCAGAGAATCAAATTGTAGATAAAGGTGTCGGTACAGATCAGATTGCAATGTTAAATAAATTAAAATTAGGTTTAATGTAGGTAGCAAAAAAAAACTTTACCTGTTTTATATTTGGTATGGATAATAAAATAACGTTTACCTCAATTATAAGACCTGTAAAAAAGAGTATGTTTAATAATGTAGTATCGGGAATTTCTCGAAAAAATTTTGTGGAATATCCTTGGACGGTCAAAGAAAGTGTAATCGCAAAAGATGCTTACACAACAGGAGTGATAGATTGCACCGTATGCGGAATAACAGACGGGGAAAAAGTATTTATGATGCATATTTGTCCGACCAACAAAGATAATTTTAATTTTAAAAAAATCAAAGATTTTATAACTAAAAAAGTAGATTTAAGTAATGAGGATTTATCAGCAGTGGTAATTGGAGCAAAGTCATATCCTGATGATAGCAGAAGTTATAAATTGTTTGATAATTTTGTAAAATTTTTGAAATCAAAAAATATACCAACAACAAGTATAAAAGGCGGAGATGTCTATGAAAGTGTTGATGTACTGTATCGACAGAGAAATGATGAATGGCTTATTTCCGGGAAATATTTAGATAAATATATAGATCATACTTCATCAGGATTAGTTTTGAATAAAATATTTCCACAAATTGAATTGTCAGAGTTTGATATAATAATATAGCAGGGTATAAATTTCAGTACCCTGCTATATTTTTAGACTAATTAAGCCCGAGTGATATTTTATTGTTAGTTGAAATCATATTCATAGCAGAATACATGCTGGCTTGAGCATTTTGCAAGCTGTTATACCTGCTGTCAAGACTTGATAATTGTGATAAATAATTTGATAATTGAGATAAAACAGAGGGGTTATTTTCTGCATCTTCAAGCATAGCTTCAAGTTCTGCACCGATATCATCGAGAATTTCACTTAAATCGGCATCACTAGCAACTGATACTCCCACAGAACTCGCTAAAGATTTAGCTTCAGATAATAGTTCGGCTTCAGAAGAATTACCTTGTTGATTGTTTTGATTTTGAGCATTTTGCTGAGCTTCCGCTTCTGCAATTTTTGCTTGTGCTTGAGATTCTGTCATTCCGTCAGTTGCCGTAATCCCTAATGCTTCAAGTCTTGCTTTTGTTTCACTGCTGAGCGATGATTTTTTAGCAATTGATTCACTGGCACTTGAACTGCCAGCACTAACAGCTGAAATTGATGTTGTTATACTAATTCCATCCTTTCTTTTAATTTAAATACTCTCTTCCAGAAAAAAGATACAATTAGTTCTTCGACCTGTTTACGTAGAATCTTTAATAAATTTATGGTTTTGTAAATAAAAGTTAACTAAAAATAATTTGTAAACAAATATTTATATTAAATAAAAAATGTTGATTTATTAAAAGCAATTATTATTAATAATTAATAAAATGCAGAGAAGAGAGTCTATAAAAAGTAGAATGGAGCTATTATGAGAGAGAATAAGAATTTTATTAATAGTTTTACGTTTCAATTGGAAATGATGTCAAGAATTTTTTATAAATTAACAAGAGAATTATTTATAGAGGGCTCGAAAAACAAAATTACCCTAGATGAATATGTAATATAAGAAACTTTTGTATTGTATCCGCACCTAAATAAAGATACATTAGCAATAGTACTAATCAGAGATAAAAGTTATGTAGAAAAAATGCTTACCCACTTAATAAGAAAAAAATTAATAAAAGAAATAAAGAACAATAATACAGATATAAGAGTTCAATATTATGATCTGACAGATCAAGGCCAAAAAATATATAACGAATATTTACCAGAAAGTGATAAACTATTAGGTATTTTAGCTCGTTTTATTTCTGAAAAAGAGCTTGTAGCATTTACAAAAACTTTGTTAAAAATAAAAAATATATTGATATCATTGGGGTATGTAGGATAATTAAATAATATATAGTTAAAATAAAAAATCCTGCGAGATGTAAATTTTGCCCTAAATGCTTGTGGAATTTTTCGGACTGAGGATAAAAGTTTTATAACAAAGCTAGTTGTATTGATGACAACCTATTATGACAAAAAGCTAGATATAGAGCTGTATTCGGTCTTTAATAGTCTATTAAAAAAAGAAGAAAAAATAGCGACTCTCGAACAAGCTGAAAAGCAGACTACAAGCACTAAAAAAGCACCCGAAGGTGCTAATTTTAAAAATGATGTGCTTGATACTTTTAGGTTTGAATTGTTCAAGTAATTTATCCAATTATAGAAAATTTAAGTAACTTATAAAGTTAAATCAAATTCTTTAAGGTTTTCCTTGAATATTGCCAAATCTTTGTTTTAATTGTTTAAAATAGCTCAATATATTATAACAAAAATAATATTTACAGTTTTTATACAAAGTATGAATATTTATTTACAATCACAATCTTTATCTTTTAAAGCACGTCCTGGGAAAAAAGTTCTTAACAAAGTTTCTAAAGAATATCACGGAAATAAAACAAAGATAGATAAGTTTAAGTATTTATTTGAAATTGCACATG